>JBAZYN010000003.1 GCA_041659325.1 Candidatus Shapirobacteria bacterium
CTTCTATGGCCGCCAGCTCTTTTGGTGTAGAAAGCTTGTTTTTTTCTAAAAGGGTAATTAACTCTGACGAATTTAGCGAGGGCATATATAAGAATAACAAATTTTGGCCGGGGGATATTGCTATTAATACTTGCGGTGGTTTTGGCGTTTAATCGGATAAACTGTGCCTTAAACTCAAAAAGGACAGTTTGATCTCCGCTATCTCGAGGTGTTGGGAGTAGGTTCGTCCAGAAGAGATCCGAGATCGATTACGATTTTATGGGTGTCACCCTGAAAAAAATCAGATTATGGGTTCTCACGAACACATCGAAGCAGTAAATCCTGATCAGAAATGTCGCCGCCTGACAAGCCCTTTGTTGCTCTAAGTTCCGCGTATTGTGCCTGTCTTACTTGTAAAAAAGCCTGTTCCACTTCCTCACTAAGAGGAATATTGGCAACTTGAGCTGTATGTCTTACCACCAAGAGGACACTTCTGTCTTGGTGAGATAATGGAAGTCCTTTTCGTTCTGCCATAGTGAAGTGTACCACCATTAAACAGCAATGTTGCAATCGAAAGTATAGTACCTATAACAATTTGACTACACATATGATAGATGGTAAAATCCGAGCATTTCAGATAGTTATTTTTAAAAGTCACCGGTACAATCAGGAAGATCCGGATATAAAATAAACAAAATATATACAATATGGGTGTTCTAGAAAAACTGAAAAGTGGTTTGATCGGAACAGGTGGGGGTTCCTTTGGTAACGGGAGGGTAGAGAGCCAGACCGTAATCACAGAGGAAATACCCGGTACGGGAATGCAGACAACGGTGGGAAGATCACCGACTTATGAGAGGGGGACACCCGAATATGAGCGGCTATCCCCCCAAGGCAAGGTAAGGGTTGATGGGGCTAGGGATAGGTTTGCCGCCAACCGAAAACGGGCCGATATAATATCCCAAGCGCAGGGTGGCTTGGAAGCCTTTTCGTCGGTAGTTGACCGGCGGCAAGCTACTCCCGAATACCTGAGAGTTTTAACCCCGCAGGTTGTTCCACGGGAAGAAGTATTGCGAGTGGCAGAAGGTATGGTTGATGCCTATGACCAACTATTACATGATCCGTCCAGGCTTGTCATATATGAACATAGTATAGACTTTACCCCAGTTAGCAACCTTGACCCGGGACTTGTGAGGAATCTGCCAATAGACCGGGAAGTCCGCCATGGCCCGAAAACCGATGGTTGGGCCGTTAATGTCCTCCTTAGACAAGAGCCCGATACCGAAAGTTCGCTTTGCTCGCGGTTAGTAATCGCTGATGCTGTGGTATCCGTTACCCCGGATGTGACTGAAACGGAAACAGCACACGTTAGACTGAGCCCATTGGTGATGGCATTTGAAGGACGAAACCTACTGACTCGGCCACTTACTACTTACCTGTCCTCTCAGGCGGCATCGTTGGTCACCGCGGTAGCAAGAATATCGGCAAAGGGACCAACTGAAGAATTTATTGCTGCCGGGTTGGGTACACGTGGGTCGGAAAATGAATGTACCTCCGAAGCGGACGCCAGACTACATAGAATATTTGGCGAAACTGAATGGCATGTTAATTGGGTATATGGAAAGCGTGATTTTTCTGATGCCAGACAACAAAGAGCACAAATATTATGGGCTACAGAACGAAATCGAGCCGAAAGCGATGCCGCAGGGGGGAAATTTGAAAGAGAGGTTAATAATGCTCTTTCTACTGCAAGTAGTGAGCAAATTGTACAACAACTAGGTACTGATAGAGTTGATAGATTGGTTGATCTCGGAGCAGCAATTGGTGGGACCTGGCCCGATAGAGTGGGAGCATTTGCACATGAGAGACTTACGAGGTTGGGTTCTCCGGACAAGAAAGGTGGCCCCCGACTGGTTTTTCCCGGAAAAAGATAAGACGCAACTTTTTGTGGTTTAGAGGATTTCCGTGCTGTATATTATTGGTATGTCGATGTATGAAACAATTGTAAGAACAGCCGGGTAGTTTGCTTTTGAGCCAAAAATTATTAATGAAGAAAACCTGAAAGAACATAGCGGATATGTGACGGTAGGAATGGGAGGGTCATATTTGGCGGTAGGATTGGTCTAAATGTGGCTGCCGGGATTGGACATAATCAGGCATCAGAACTACGGACTGCCCGTAATTTCCGAAGCCAAACTTAAAAAGCGATTGATTATTTTTAGCTCGTATTCCGGGAACACGGAAGAAGTGATTGACGCATATACAAAAGCCGGCGAGATGGGATTAAACAGAATAGTAATTTCCGTCGGCGGGAAACTTTTGGAGTTGGCGAGGCGGGAGGGAGTAGCCTATATCCAAATGCCGGATGAAGGGATTCAGCCGCGGTCGGCGCTGCCTTTGAGCCTAAAAAGTATGCTCCTGATTTTAAGGCAAAAAGAATTGCTATCAGAGATAATAAAGTTACAATACGATTTTCATCCGGAAAAGTGTGAAAAAGAAGGCAAGGAATTGGTAGAAACGCTTAATGGCCGGGTGCCAATAATATATACAGCCAGCCAAAGCGCCATTTTGGGATATGTCTGGAAAATTACTTTTAATGAAACCGGGAAAATACCGGCATTTAGTAACGGTTTTCCCGAACTTGACCATAATGAAATAGAGGGCTTTGGAGTAGAGGAAACGACGGCCCGACTTTCGTCTAATTTTTTATTTTTTGTCTTTGTCAGACGGTGATGATAATTCAAAAATAAAAAAGAGAATGGAGGTAACGGCTAAATTGTATGCGGACCGAAAATTACCAACCAAAATGGTTGAGCTTTCCGGAGATAATAAGTATCTGAAATTTTTTAATTCCAGGGCAGTAGCGGAATTTGCGGTTTTTTTACTGCTAAAAATTACGGACTGGAAGCACAGCAGGTGCCAATGGTGGAAGGACTGAAAAAAATGTTTTGAAGAAATATGTTATTTTGAATATATAGAAAGTCTGCAAAAATCTGACCTTCTTTTGGTTTTTACCTATGCGCCGGCCGGACTGGGACACCCGAGGGTAACGGATGCGACTTCGATAGAGATTTGGTATGTACCCGGAGCAAAATATGGTGTTCCTCTCTACAAATCTTCCTGACCCGCTTCTTTCTGGCTGCAGTTGTAGATTGTGAATTTCTTCAGGATCAAACATGGTGATTGGGGCAATATATATTCCGTTAGGATGCTTGTTAAAATTTGTCAACATAACTTGAAAGAAAGAGGGATGATACCGTGTAATTGATTGGGTTTAATGAGAATGCCGAAATTTATTGTTACAATATGTGATTATGCCAGGAGAGAGATCCGGCTTTTTTCAGTCAATCATTGAGTCGGCAAATAGCCGTCGTCTGGAGTCTAAAACCGGGACTTTTCTGCGCGAACATGACCTAACGGTCCACACGACAGACAGACCCTCTTATCCATGTTTAATTCTGTCAACTCATCCGACAATCTGGGATACGGTATTTTGGCGAACAAATGAGAATATGTACCATGCGATAAATAGTGCGGCAAGTAGAAAAACAGGTGTCGAAGGTCTTGATATGATGTTGGCCCGGACAATACCTGTGTATCAGGGCGAAAAAAGATTAAGGACCTACGATCTAATTGCCCGGATAATATCCCATGGAGGGCAAGTTGTGTTAAATCCGAGCGGAGAAACAGCCTGTAGTAACGATGTTCCGTCGCCGGAAGAAATAAAACTTGGAGCCATGTATAGGTCGTTACAGAGATCAGACATCAGAACAGTGGTGCCGGCTATTGTATGGGTTGATGGAGAAATATGTATCGACGGTACTGTCGGCAGTGCGAGTAAGGTGAATATCATTTTCTCGACACAGCCAATGGATTTGAGCGAGGTCGATTTTCGGCTCGATCGTGCGCCTCCAAATATGGCATTGAAAATTTGTAGAGAATGGCAAAGGTTGTACGCGGAGGCTAGCGGAGTATAGAATAGTTTTTCGCATTAAATACGGAACCTCGGACCGTCCGATTGAATAGTTTTTTCTGGATATCGTTTCTTGTCGTGGACGCAAAATGTACCGTCTGAATTTACCCACTTTTTTTCTTCCTTTTCAAGAAACGATGATATCCCCTCTTGTTGAATTGTTTTTAAATTTTCTATCTCGCTCATTCCGTATCTATCCTGATATCTTTTATCCAAGTGTTTTAGCCTGTCGCAGGGAAATTTATCACAGTTGAAACAGTAATCTCCGCGTCTATCCTTACAAAGTTTAATCCCGCATTTTATGCATTTTCCACTGACCTTTCTGCCACTTAAGCAGCCCGGGCATTTGTTTTTTTCCCGCAGATGATGAAGACAAAGCCCGCAATTCATACCGCAGGGAGCAATAAGGTCTTTGTTTACGGCCATAATTATTTTAATTCCTTCAAGTGATAGGATTCTTTAAGCCAGCCGATAACTAAGTCATCTATGTCGTCAACTGAGTAAATATCAATACAATCTTTGTAAAAATGTTGAGATAACGGTACTGTTTGCTTCACTCTTTTATCGGTGAGAATTCTGTCCAAAGCAAACCTGATTTCCAACCTGTCTTTTTTGGGCAGAGCGGCCAGAAAATCATAGTTGCCAAATAGATGGATACAACAGGGAATTGAGATTACTTGGCATTTACCGATTTTTTCTTCTATTGTCTTTTTCAAAATGCAAAATAATTCCAGGGCTTTTTCTTTGCCCTTGAAATGAAAATCCAGGGGGACTTTTCGGCAGGAGTGGGGCTGGGAGTTTTTGGCGAAAATTCGACTGCAGATTTGACACGTCCACATATAAGTTATGATACTCCAAAAATTAATTTATCGGACTAATTTTGTACTAATAACTTATTAACATATTCCAGGGCCTCAACCTGTTCTTTTTCGAAAATCCGGATGGTTTTTTTCCTGAGAGACGATGGGAGGGAATAGGAGGTATGGATGCCAAAAAACTCTTTTACCAATTTATCTTTTCTTTTTTCAGCTTCATCTAAATAAAGTTCGGCAAATTGATCAATTAATTCGCCTTTGGTTCCGTTTTTGTAAGCCAAAAGAAAGGCCAAAAGCTGCTCGTCCCGGCCTAAACCACTGCCACCATAAGCACTGTCTTTTGTGACCTCACCAAAAATTGCGTAGAGATCTTTTTTCCCGGAATTTAGCATTTGTTTACTTCGAAAACCGATTTTTTCCGGATCAACTCCAAGTGCCTTAAAAAAGATATACATGCGGGCACATTTTTCACAATTACCACACCATAGACTTTTTTTTGCCTCCGGATCATCGGAGAAGCACGACATCTGGAAGCGGCCGATATCGGGATAGCGGTGATGGAGGATATAGCTGATAAAAATTTCATGAATCGGCTCCACTAGACTGCCAAGATGAGTATTGATGGAAAAATGTTTTGGGATTTCCTGGAGCAACTGCATACCGGCCACGCTTTGTTCGTAAACCGGGTTTACCAGATAACCCTCATCGTCTAAGGCATTGTAATTACAACTTTGTTCATTGCCAAGGAAAATATATTTTGCCTGGTGATAAAAAAGATAGGGAATTAAAACAAAGACATATTGGGAAAGGAGAATATCCCAGCCCCAGTATGATTGATCTTCCTGCCTGAGGCGGCCAAAAGACAGGGGAATAATACTGACATCTTTTTTGAACTTTTTATAAAATCGGTCGGCCAACTTTTTTTTATGGGAATTCTCGAAAGCACATTGGGGTTCTTTCATGAAAAATAGATTGATACCAACCCCAAGTTCGTCAAGTAAACCGTAGGTCAAAAGACTATCCTTGCCAAAGGAGAAAAGAAGAATGGCTCTTTCTTTTAGACTTTTTTTGAGTTTTTTACCCGAGAAATTGTAGTTAAGAGCCTTATACCGAGTTTGGGAGTTGTAGTTGAAAAAATTTCTGATTAACTCGGAGTTTTTGGGTTCTTTTTTCTGAAAGACACTGGAGGCGATTGAATATAAAAGAATTTTGAAAATTATCGGCTCGACAATCGGATGGGAAAAATGATAAACCAGACTGCCGTTTTCAATCAAGGGGAGGTGCCAAGTGGCAAGATAGGAGAGGCTGTCGGCAAATATTTTGTGTAGAGGCTTGGGGAATTTTTTCCAAATCCGGCGGGGGTATGATAATTCATATTTTTTTTTCCTGACTTTGATTTCGACTCCGGAAGTGGTGAGTTTTCTAAAAATATGTAATTCATTTACCATTTTATGTATTTTACATTATATAAATTTAATAAAATATTATTGACAGTGGGATTTGCTTAATTTACCAGAAACGGATCACAGGGTGAAATATCCGCCGAAAGTGGAAAGATTATCAAACTATTACCAAAAAACTATTCCGCAAGTCTCAAAATTTCCTTTTCCAGCAAAAGTTCATTTTCCTTAAATTGGTTCCACCATATTTGTGGTTTTTTGGTCCAACGATTTCTGTATGTATCTATACAGTAGTCTACCCTATCCTCAAAGTTAACGTCTTTGCTTCCTTGAAGAGACCAATCGGCATAATGAATTATTTTTACCTCCAAAGAACCGGTCAAATAAACCTGATTTCCTGTCCAACCGATACTGAGAAGAAAGTCCGCTAGATCATCAAAACCTTTTTTCCGAAATATATTTGCCAAAACCTGAAGTTCATGACCATCACTCCCATATTTTTTTCTAAGTTTTTTCCATCTTTCTATTTGCTCTTTTGTTGCCGGAGGTGCTCCAAATTTTTCCGGAGCTAATTCTTCAATTGTTACGATTTTTGCCATATCGTGAAATTTCGCCCCCAACTCGACAAGTTCCAGGTTTATACGGTTGGCTTTTCCGTTTTTCAATATTTTACCGGCAATTAATAAGGCTTTTTTTGCACACGCTTCACAGTGTTCGGAAATTATTGGTAGAACATCTAATTCCTCCATTAACTCTCGTGTTTCCAGGCTAGACGGAATCTTAATCTTCATGTCTCAATTTTAACAAACAATAGTCGTAAATACATCAAACAATTCAAATCTGCAACACAAACATATTACGTAGATTTCCAAATAACTATGTAATGGATCACTAAAGAGAGGCTGAAACATCAATTATCTTTCCATATACAAAACCTGAAACCCATTTATAGACGGCAGTGGTAGCATATCAAGATAATGAGGCTAACTATATAAGTTTGCAGTCTTAGCGTTACCTTTTGCGAGAAAAAACTTTCGCATTAAGTCCTTTGATTGCCCTTTCAAATCTTCATAAGGCTCGGATACTAGTTCTATGTTTGGGAAAAAGTCCTTAAACATTATCTCACTTTTTAAATCGCCGATACCGCCTCTATGTGGGTCCTCTAGTGCCCAATAGATTTTCTTGATATTAGTTCTAGCAATAAAAAAACTGCAACCGAAACACGGTTCCAAAGAAGTAAATAAGATATTTTCGCCTGTCGCATCTTTTGATAACGCTAATCCCGATTGCCTAATACAAAGTATCTCTGCGTGAGCAGTAATGTCCTTTTGGGTTGTGTTCTCATTAAACCCTTTAGCAATTATGTTTCCCTGGCTATTTACTATAATTGAGCCAATAGGATAATTGTCTTTTTCAAAACCTTCTTTTGCCAGGTCAATGGATAGCTCCAAGTATTTTCTAATTTGTTCTTCGTTTAGCATAGGTTATTTTAATTGGCTTATCTTTTTAACAACGCTTGCATTATCCAAAAATTGAATTGTATTCAATCCAGCCCGGGAAGCGGCTTGTATGATTGTTTGACTATCGTCTATATAAATAACCTCATTCGGATTTTTAGCTAATTTTTTAGTCAGGGAAACATAGGCTTGCGGGTCTTTTTTTGATACTCCCATTACTTCTGCCGATAAAATACCTCTAAAAATCCCTGCTATCCTAGTTTTTATCTCTTTGGCGTTTTGGATTGAACCAGAAGTAAAAATATAAAGATCAAACTTTTTCTTAATTGTTTCAAGGTAAGCGAGTAGTTCTTCGTTTAACTCAAAATAGTCCAAAAATGCATAGTTTGGATTTTCTGCAAGAAGCTTCTTGTGCAAAGGATTTAAGTCTTCTTTATAGACCTTATCCTTGGCAAATAATAAAACTCGGGAAAAATCAAAAATTATCGTGTTAATCATATTATTGTCTTGGCTTTTTTAAGAGGTCTAAAACAAAATTAAATTTATCACCTTTAATAATTGTTGCTCCCGTGCCAGGTAGAGCTATATAGTCTTGAAGTTTCAGCTCCTCACCTTTATCGTCATAGACCTTTCCGCCAAATGCTCTACAAGCAACTGCGGCAGGTATAATATCCCACAAACCAGCAATTTGAACCCGGTGAACTGTGATTGCCGATTTGTGTGGGTTTATGACTGTATAGAGAGATTTTAGCCCTAATGCGGCTTGTTTTATTATACTTACACCAGACATATTTATAAGTTCCCGTTCAATAAAATCGCCAGGTCTTTGGTCAACATATATCGCATATTCTTGTGAGTATCCCCGAGTATTGTTTTCCCTAATTAAGTTATCTGGATTGTTACCGTCTATAAGAATCTTTTCTTTTGTTATAAAGTTGTAGCAAGCACCAAAAGTGGGGATACCATTTTCTACTAAGCCTAAAAGGAGACAGAAGTCGCTTGCTGCACCTAAATCCTCTTTAAGAAAATCTGTGATATCACCTTTATCTATGGCCTTGTTAACATATTCCAGATAACCCAAAGTTCCGTCAATCGGATCAATAGTTAAATAGTTGCCCGACTTCACAATTTCCAGGACTTTGTCTCCTTCCTCCGGAACAACTTGTAAATTATTGCTTTGTGCGATTTTTACCAATCTATTTTCTATTTGCTTATCGCAGTGTGTGACTACACTTTTGTCTGCCTTATGTTCCGCACTTATGGGAGTATTAAGAGTGAAATCCAGAAGCTCGTCTGAGGCTTCTACAATCATTTGGTTAAATAGCGAAAATGCTTGGTCTTTGGTCGTAGATTAGATTATAAACTACTTTAATCTATACCAAGGCTCCTTTGTCTTGGTTTCCTACTCTGAAGTTTCCACCTTCACTTGAGTTTCGACGGACGGACGAATGAGTCAATCAGGACCGCTGAGGGTGGGAACTGCTTAATTTATCCGGACTGAATCACAAGGTAAGATAACTCACGAACAGTGGAATGATTTTAGGACTATGCCAAATTGGAAACAGTAATGTTTACTGTTTCCTCGACTGATTTCACTGAAACATCAATTACCTTTCCATATACAAAACCTGAAACCAATATATAGACGGCAGTGGTAGCAACAGTACCGTAAGATTTTTGTCGGTGTGAATCCCTTTGGATGCAAACGCGTAGGGGAGCTGTCAGGGTGAAAACAAAATTTTTCGGGAAGTTTTTTATCAGGTCTTCTATCTGATTACGATGATAAAAATTCCCGTCAACCACAACCGATATTCCATTTTTGATAGTTTGTTTTATTTTGGGAAGAATATATTCGTTGACCTTTAAAAAACTTTTTAATGGGATGCAGCCTTGTTTTTCGTCTATATTGTCAAGATTTTTTTCCAAAAGAACGTCATCAACAGAAATATAATCTCCGTTTATACTTTTTGCTATTTTTTGGCAATGGTTGATTTACCAATCCCCAACGGACCTCTGATGATTATTAGTGAGCCCATGACTGATTATACATAAGTTCGAAAATCGCTCCGGATGCTCCACCGCTGCGGACCAGGTTAGTACTTGTTTTGTTTAGTTTTGTGATAGACTTCAGTATGACAGAGGTTAAAAATGTTCTTTGTGTATGGAACGTTTCTGAATGGGACAACGAGCACAAAAGGGCATTGGGGCAGGCGGTAGGAGAAGGGTTGGCTACCGCTTCTATATCATCCGAAGGCCTAGCGACAGTAGTGGCAAGGGAGGATGTATACCCTCAATTATACCGTAGGATGACTCAAATTTTGAACGAACCGGGCGTACCGATAGCGCCAGCAGCTGAGGCGCCCAAATCAAGGCAGTAGCGGAAGCTGAAGTTTCTACCTACACTTAAGTTTCGGCGGACAAGCCGGCGGACCAGACGAATCAATCTGAGCTGATGTTTACGAATGGTTGTATAATCTGCCCATGAATAATAAACTACCTCCTTGTTGTTATAGGGTATCGATTAAGGCATTGATATTTAAGGATGAGAAAATACTTTTGATAAAAGAAGCTGATGGCAGGTGGAGTTTACCTGGTGGAGGACTAGAGGTTGGAGAATCGTTTTCATCAGCGGTTACAAGAGAGTTGGAGGAAGAAATTGGTGTGAAAGCAACAAAAGTTTCCTCTCAACCTTTATACACCTGGACGCTTGTAAGTGTTAATAAACACGGTAATTTAGTTCCTAAAGTAATTTTGGCTTTTGTTGTTGAAACAGATTCTTTTAATTTCAAGAATGATTCTAGTGAAAGTGTTGAAATAAATTTCTTTTCAAAATTAGAAATACTAACATTGGACTTACATCCAAACGCGCAGGAATTATGTAAAGTTCTCTAGTTTATGACTGGGTATAAAAAGTTGGAACCTGTGCGTTAAAGCTACGGCGGACGAATTAGTCAATCAGGACCTGAACGAGCGGGAGATTAAATCTGAAAAAACATAAATTCGTAAATTTATGATAGCCTAAGTTGATGTCGCGCGACCTATCCGGTTTGTTTAATCCAAAATCAATTGCGGTAATCGGGGCATCCCGGTCGCCTAAAAAACTCGGGGCGATAGTTCTCAAAAACATAAATATCTCCGGTTTTTCAGGCCGGGTGTATCCGGTTAATCCTAATGTTTACAATGTCGGCCCGGTGAAATTTTACCCGGATGTGGCTAGTCTACCGGAAGTACCTGATTTGGCGGTGATTGCGATTCCCGCGGGAGGAGTTTTGGGGGTATTGGAAGAATGCGGAAAGGCGGGGATTAAAAATATTGTCATATTTTCGGCCGGATTTAAGGAAGCCGGAGAAGAGGGCCAGGCACTGGAAAAACAACTAATCGCGATTGCGACTTATTACAAATTTAATATTCTGGGGCCAAATTGCCTGGGTTTTGCCTCGACTGTCCCCCCGCTTAACGTGACTTTTGGCCAGGTTATCAAAAACCGCAGTAGTTTAAGATTTATATCCCAATCGGGGGCTTTGGCCTCAAGCTTGTTTGATTGGTGCCAGTCGACCGGTCTCGGTTTTAACAGTTTTATAACTATCGGCAACAAAGCGGTAGTTAATGAAAACGATATTTTGGAATATTGGCTGCCACAACTGGGCAAGAGTAGCGAGACAACACGACCGGTGGGTTTATATCTTGAGTCAATCGTGTCGGGCCAGGATTTTATTAAAACCGTAAAACAAATTACCCCCCACAATCCCGTATTTATTTTGAAACCAGGCAGGTCGGCGGCGGCGGTAGAAGCGATGCGTTCACACACCGGGGCTATTGCCGGAGAAGATAGAGTGCTTCGGGCGGCTCTGGCTGAAGCCGGGGCGATTCATTGCCAGGAACTGGGTGATTTTTTTGATTTGGCTCAGGCGTTGGCGTGGAAAAACGCTCCCCGCGGCCCACAAGTAGCCATAGTTTCAAACGCCGGCGGGCCGGCGGTAATGACAACTGATACGGTGGCTGACTGCGGGTTGGAAATGGCTAAGTTTAGCCGTGCTACCCACCAAAAATTATTGGAGTGCCTACCCCGGGTGGCCTCGGCGCTTAACCCGGTAGATGTTTTGGGTGACGCACTGGCGCAGCGGTTTGGAGAAGCTTTGGAAATAATTTTGCAGGAAAAAACAGCCCACGCGATAGTAGCGTTACTAACGCCGCAACTGATGACGCAGATCGAAAAAACGGCCGAAATAATCGGAAAACTATCGGCCAGATACTCTCAGCCAATCTTTTGCTCGTTTATAGGCGGCTATCATACGGTTGACGGCAAAAAAATACTCAATCAATATAAAATTCCGAATTATTCTTATCCTGAAAGAGCAATTAAAGTGATCGCCAAAATGTGGCAATGGCAAAACTGGCGCAAACACAGGTCGGTATCCCGTCTTTCGGGACGACTGTTAACGGAAAATCTGCCGGGGGTGGAAAAAATTCTTAATCAAGCAGTAGCGGCAAAATTACCAACGCTTGATAATCTACAAGCTGACAGATTGATGGGGATGATCAAAGTGCCCACTCCCCCGACTGAAGTTATCACTTCTGTAAACCAGGCGGTAATTTTTGGCCGAAAGTACGGTTGGCCGGTGGTTTTGAAATTATCGTCGGTGGGACTTTTGCACAAATCAAATGTGGGCGGGGTGATTGTGGGCATTAAGTCGGCCCGGGAACTTACCAATGACTTTAATAAGCTTGTCCGCAAGACAGCTAAACTGAAAAAAGAAAATGGGCAAGAGACGGGAATCCAGATTCAGAAACAAGTGGTGGGGGGAATTGAAATAATATTCGGGATTCGACGTGATGCCTGTTTTGGGCATATCTTTTTGTTTGGCGCCGGAGGCAAGTATGCTGAAGTTTTGGATGACCATAACTTGGGATTGTTGCCCATTACTTTGGAAAAAGCCAAAAAGTTGGTGGCGAGGAGCAAAATATTTAAAATGTTGTCGGGGTATCGGGATGATCCGCCGTATAACCTCAGCAGACTTTATGAAATTATGATGACTCTGGGGCAACTGGTAACTAGCTATCCACAGATTAAGGAAATTGAAGTTAACCCAATGATTATTACTCACAAAGGGGTTTGGGCGGTGGATCCCAAAGTTATACTGAATCAGGAAAATAATTGACAGGTCAATCTAATACGCCGTCCAACCGGAGTCGGCAGTAATGACGGCCCCGTTTACCAAACTGGAATCATCTGAGGCGAGAAACAAGGCCACTTGGGCGATCTCGAGAGGTTCACCCATCCGGGGATTATTGCCCACGCCCGACATAGCTCGTTCCATTCCAAATTTATTGGGGTTATCGATGGTTTTGCCGATATTGGTATTGACACCACCGGGGGTGATAGCATTGCAGCGGATACCCTCTTTGGCGTATTGAAAACCGATGTTTTTGGTTAACCCGATTACAGCGTGTTTTGAAGCGGTATAGGCGGCGCCGGCACGTGAACCCTGTAATCCACCAATGGATGAAATATTGATGATATTCCCCTTTTTGTTTTGGGAAAATATCGGCATGGCTTTTCTGATAGTGCGCATGGGTCCGGTGAGATTGACACCCAGGACTTTTTCCCAAAGCTCATCGGTAACATCGGCAATAGGGACAAAATTGTCCATAATACCGGCATTGTTGACTAAAATATCCAGAGTTCCATAAGTCTTGACGGCAGAATCAATAAGGCTGTCCACCTCTTCCTGGCGAGCGACATCGGCGGAAGCGGCAGTGGCAATCCCATGGGCAGCGGTAATTTCCGAAACTACTTGCCCGACACCTTGCGCGTTGATATCCGAAACAATTACTTTGGCCCCTTCTTTGGCAAATAAAACAGCGATGGCTCTACCAATACCGCTGGCGGCGCCGGTGACAATGGCAACTTTGTTTTCTAGTTTCATTTGGCTAAATCCTTCTGAATGATTAATTATATAAATTTGGACTTATTACTAAATAGTAATTTTACACATAATTTTATCTTATTGCAGCGGATGGAAAAAAATTTGCTAGACTAGTCTATGAATTTTGAAAGAATACAGACGATTGCGATCGAAACGGTGATGGATAGCAAAACAAAAGAAGTGCTTCTGACCCTCGGCTTGGTGGTGATACCGTTTGTGTGGAGCGGGCCACAACTATTGGTTGGTTCAGTGGTGAACATGTTGTTGTGTTTGACGGCGGCAAATAGTCAGCCGAAAAGTTGGTGGATAAAGGCGGCTTTGCCTAGTTTGGCGGTGGTAGCCCGCGGAGGATTGTTTAGCTCTTTTACCCCATATCTTTTGTATTTATGGCCAATAATTACGTTAGGGAATTGGGTATTTATGAGTATTGGTCAAAGTAAACTAAAAGTTTTAGCAAAAATTAAATTGCCGGTGGCGGCTATAACTAAAATGGTGATACTTATGACCGGGGCGACGGTATTGGCTCAACTAAAAATAATACCGGGGGCCATGGTGGGCAGTATGGGGATAATCCAATTAGTTACGGCTTTAATTGGTGGAATGCTTGCTGCCTTATGAATGAAAGTCAGACCTTAACAGAGCTTCTGAAAAATGGTAGCCCATTGGTGGCGATGTTGGCACCGTCGTTTCCGATTGTTTTTAATCCAAAAACTATTGTTGGGCAATTAAAGCGGGCCGGGTTTCAGCAAGTGGTTGAGATTTCGGTGGGAGCCAAACGCACCAACGAAATGATTATTGAGGCGCTGAAAAAAGACGAAACTTCCAGATTTATTGCCAGCCCTTGCCCTAATATTGTCAGAATGATACGAACAAAATTTCCGGAAGCGGTAAAGTATTTGGCCTTAAGCGCTGATTCACCCATGGTGGCCACCACCCGCATAGTTATTGAGAAATTCAGCGGTAAACGACCGGTTTTTATCGGCCCGTGTCTGGTAAAGAGACTGGAAGCCGCGCAAGATTATCCGGAACTAAACATTCTTTGTATAACCTATAGGGATTTACAACAAATTTTTGCTGATCTAAAAATCGAAGAGGAAGAGAGAGATAAAAATGTAGCGTTTGATTTATCCGGGGAAGAAACCCGACTCTATCCTATTTCGGGCGGATTGGCTCAAAGCAGCGGGGTGAGGGATCTTCTAAGTGACGATGATATTGAAGTGGTATCAGGGGCGAAAAATGCAGAGGAGGCGGTGAAACGGTTTCTTGACTCTGACCATCTCCGGCTTCTTGATATTCTTTTCTGTGAGGGAGGGTGTATCAGCGGCCCGGGAATTGACAGTCCATTAACTTTGGAAGAAAGGCGGAAAAAGGTAACTGATTATTGGAACAGACAAGTTGGTCAACTACCGTAAATATTTTTCAATATTGTGAAGATGCTCTTTGTAGGTAGGGGCGCAATGAATCTGCCGGTTATTGTCATGAATATAATATAAACAATCGGTGTCTGTCGGGTTTAAGACAGCTTCGATGGCATCTATCCCGGGATTACTAATCGGGTGAGGAGGCAACCCTTTGTATTTATAGGTATTGTAGGGAGAATCGATATTCTTAATATCGCTAGATTTTATGGGTGACCACCAACCTTCGTCGGTTTTGCCCCGGGCGTATTGCACCGTGGCATCGATCTCCAGCTTCATATCTTCTTTCAAAAGCCTGTTCCAAAGTATTCCGGCAATAAGGGGCATATCAGCTTTGCCCGCCGCTTCCCTCTGAATTATGGAGGCAAGTCGAAGCCCGGTGGTCCAAATAATATTTTGTTTGGCAAACTGTGGGAGGTAGGGATCGAATTTTTGGTTGAAACGATTGATCATCCGGTTGGCAATATCCAGCCCACTTTCCCCAACGGGGATAAGATAGGTGTCGGGGAAATATACCCCCTCATGATAATCGAGTTTCATGGCGGTATAGACGGTGTTCCATTTGTCTAGATCGTCGGAGGTCCAATTGAAAGTTTTTGTAAAAATTTCGCCAATTTCTTCTTTTCTTAACCCTTCGGGGATAATCACCCATTTCATATCGGGCGATGTGGTAAGTTTATCCGCCACCCGCCAGACATTCATGTTTTTTGAAAGGAAATATCCTCCCGGCTCGATTTGGTTGTGTTTATTTTTTATATACAAGACTAAGTTGAAAGCCAGAGGACTGCGGATAAACCCCTGACTTTTTAATTTGTCGATTATCACCGATTCGGCTGATTTCAAGGTAACAGTGAAAACTTGGGTGTTTTGAGTTTTTGGCACTGGAGCGCCAAAAAACATGAAGTAGGTAACAGACAAACTTACACCAACAGTGAGAAATAATCCTGCGATTATTAAGACAATTTTATACTTCGTCAAATATCTTATTATATATGCCCGGTGAGTAGTCTCCTACACTGAAGTTACTACGGGCTGCTTTTATTCTTGGTGAATTCCTAAATTTTGTACTATTTCTCTCCTTTGGACAAAAGTGGCTTCGCCTTCTGCCATTGGCATTGGTCTGAAGCCAAATTTATCTTGTAAATTTTGCGCCCTTTTAGGATCAGTTACCATTGCTATGGTACCTCCATCATTGATAAGAAACACTTGGAATGAACTTCCCGTTATTTTCTCATACATAATTTATTGTAGCAATAATTTTATTATATTCAAGATTTTACTTAACTTTCCGGTATATGCAACGTTCTGCTACTTTAGAACTATTCGGTATGGATTATAATTATTTATGAAAACAATTTATAAAAGAATTTGGCCAGATATGTTTGATGGCGACAAAGAGCTTTCGCTTGATTTTCGTTTAGCTGATTTTGAACTTGAAGTCGGAGATGAAATTGCTTATCAGGAATGGGACCCGGCAATAAAACAATATACCGGGCGAGAATATAGAAAAATAGTTAAAACATTAGTTAATTGTGAAAGCCCGACAAGATATTGGACGGTTGAGGAGCTTAATAAACACGGATTGTATCTGATGGAATTTGAACCATGAACCTGACCAATGAAAGTTATACGATAATTATGGGCACCAAAAATTTTACCGAAAAGTATTTCAAAGACAAATCGGGGTGGCTTAAAATTTCAGCAAAGGGCAAAGAATTTCGAATGACGGCCGAACAAGTTCTCAATCATATATTGCCGGCAATAGCGGGGATTAAAAAGAATTTGATAATAAAGGTGGAACACCGGGACAAGATTCAGGGGCTCCCCTGGCGGGTAGTAATTGGGCAAAAGAACCGATAGAATAATATTAGGGAAAAACGAGATGAAAAACTTGTCAAAACTTTTTGTTTCGGTGGTTGGTTGTGAATTGGTCGGAATTTTGGGGACGCCGTTTACCCTGTCGGCAATCCCGGGATGGTACGCGGGTCTTAACAAACCATCTTTTGCTCCACCCAATTGGCTTTTTGGACCGGCCTGGACGACTCTGTATTTCTTGATGGGAGTGGCAATTTATCTTGTCTGGAAACAGGGGTGGAAGAAAAATGAAGTCAAAACGGCCGGCAGGTATTTTTTGGTACAATTATTTCTTAATTTTATCTGGTCACCGATTTTCTTTGGGTTGAGAGCACCAGTGGCAGGACTAATAGTGATTGTGGCAATGTGGGTGATGATTGCTATGACCATGAAGAAGTTTTATCCCCTATCCAGGCCGGCGTTTTACTTACTACTACCGTATATTCTTTGGGTCAGTTTCGCCACCATGCTTAATGCAGGGATTGTATTGTTGAATTAAGAAGTTTGAGTTGGTACTCGCCACCCCGGACTTGGTTAGGATCTCGATGTGGGGGGGGGCGGCTCGGTTTAGCGGAATGATATTGGGACTCTAATTATCACTATATCCCCAATGCCATGGTTCGAATATTATTCCAAACGTGTTGTTTTTTGGATATGATTGGACGAATCCAAATTTTGAGGCATTTTTTTTAAGCCAACGGTATTCAACCGATCGGGCAAAATTTAAAGGTTTTTTATCAGATGGTAAACCGTTTTCAGTGATAACATCTATGGCTGGTTTGGTTGATGAACAATGTTCACTATATCCAGGTATGGCCACTCTTTTTGTAGTCATTCCAAAATTGAAACTATATATTTTAAAATAATAAAGAAAGGTAAGACATTGATAAATCGGTGATCTATAAGCTGAATCTATAAGTAGTTTTTTCTCTAAATCGGTTGAAATGGACTTATTCATTTGGCTATATGCTTCAAAAACTGACTTTCTTAAATACTGGGTTTCAATGTGGTGGATTTCCCTCCTGAACGTATATTTTTGATTTTTTATGGCCGCTAAATCATTAGGAATCGCATCAAGACCTAGATATGGGCCACTAAATCCATATTTGGCCGGATCAATATTAAATATTTCATTAATTAGTTGATTTTCTTTGGCGGTTAATTTCTGGCCGAGAGTTTGTTTGTCAATTAAAACTATCTGATCAACCATTTCCGATTTAAGTTTTTCAAACTTCTGCAAGATAGATTCGGTCGTTATTTGAACTGATTTATCGGACCAGTTGATCATATTTTCTTAATCTTACTATAAAATACCATGTGTATTGTGGTGCATGCCTGGTGGAATAATTATTCAGAGGTAGAGAGGTTTTAGAACTTTACAATCTAACTTTAACAGGTCCTCCATCTCTTAAGGGACAGCCGGTGGAACTAACAGCCGTGATATTTCGACAGCCCCAAGTAATACCTGCTGCGATAATGGTATCAACATCAATATCACACCTTGCTCTACCAACACCCTGCTCATATTGTTCGATTTCAACAACTGGGGTTCCTTTAGTCGCATCAACTAGTCTTTGTTGGATTGCCGGACAACTCCCTCTAATAGCTTCAAGTAATGGATAGCACATCTGGTGAAATTTACCCTACATAGTCAAATATGTCAAACAAACTTAGGGCCTGGACAGTGGTCCCCCGCTCCGCCAATTGGCGGATACGACGAACGAGCGTCTCAATCAGGACTGCGGTGGGGGGGGGGTGTTTAACTTGTTATTCTTTAGTTAAAAGCTGAGGAGTACAAGGCTTAGTGAATAATGTTTCCACCAGTTTGTCTTTATTTGATGTTTTTCGATAAAGGTCAGACAAAAAGTTGAAAGCTGAATAATAAATCGGCGCATATTTACCAAATATTGGATCAGTGGAGAAATTTATTATTTGACGAATAGTGTCATCAGAAATATAGTACCGGCTGATTTCTTTTTTTATATCTTCGACACTTCGGTCATCATCATTAAAAAGAAAAGTAGCCAGATTTTGGAGGGCAAAAGTAAGGCGGTCATAATACCAAGTCAGTTGTTCTTCGAGATTTGATTCGTTGGTAATTTTGAGAAGTACGTAAATTCCTACGGCGATAGCTTCGCTAACAAAAGTCTGAGGACTGAGGTTGATAACCAATCCGTGCTCACCGAAACCCTTTTCAGTGAGCAATTTATCTTTATTTGATAGCTCCGAGTGGTGCCCACCATAAACTTCGTGGGAAGCCATGCTGAACAAATCGTAGGTACTGAAATGTAAATCAGTGTTTAGTGTTAGTTTTGATTTGAACGGTGCGACATGAGAGTTAAAAGCACCCCACGGTTTATTGATTATGGTTTCAATAAGAAAGCCTTCATCCGGAAAATCCAAAATACTTGGAGGTAGTTTACTCTTGATGATTTGAATAGCTTTCTCAAAAACTGATTTGTACTCTTCCGGTTTTACCAAGTTTTTGATGTAAACCTCTTGACGAGAGAGACCAATTTTGGTTTCTAAGTCTCTAATCTTGTCTTCGAGAGTTCGGATATCTTTTTCCGCGATTCTTGTAATCTTGTGGCCAAATGTTTGTTCGGAAATCTGCTCATATGGCAGTTTCCTGCCAAAATTATTTATTTGAAATTCCAGACTTTTTATAATTTCATTGAGATATCGCTTTCTTCTTTCGTCCGGAATACCATCAACGAGAGACCTGGTTTGATTAATTAATCCATCGACATTATTTTGATCCGGAAGATTTTTTTTAAGGCGAGACAATAAATCATTATCGACCCAAGTTTCGGAAACCATACCAGGAATTAGTTTTTCCAGGTATAATGCAATCTTAAAAATGTTTTCACTAACGAGGTCAATTATCATTGACCAATTCTATCAAAAGTTCCAGAGTCTATGACGGCGGACAAGGAAGGCGAGAACCAATTTCAGGTTCAAGTCGACGTTGCCGGGATAACAGAACGGTTCTAGGGCTACTAAAACCATGAGTTTGTATGTTGCGCGGGGGGAGAATAATCAGGGTAATGTTCTGTGTATAATCACCTATGTTGAGAGACGAAGAAATAATTGAAGAATTAAAGATTCGGTGGAGAGAAGTAGATGATACTCAGCCCAGGAAATTCGACAGACTAAGTGGCGGAATGAACAATCATTTGTATCAAGTAACTAATACCGAGAATACCCGGTATTTGCTCAAAATATACGTTGTTGACGAAACTGATCGCCTAAGCCGGGAGTTTAAGGCCTGTAGTTATCTGTGGCTACACAATTTTCCCGTACCGAAACCAATATTTAAAAATGATATTAAAAACTATGCCATCTATACATTTGCAGAAGGCGGCCCTAAAAAAGCACAAATGGTAACAAAGGATGATATTGATAAGATGGTAGATTTTTTAACCGCTCTTGAAAATTGCCGACCAGATTATTATTTTTTTGATAAAAGCGCCTCGTCTTTTACCCGCCTATCTGATTACGTTAACTATGTAGAAAAGCGGCTAGATACGTTAAAGACATCATTAATAAACGATGCAATTGATGATAGAGTCGACGAATTTTTGAAGAGAACTAAACTAATTACGTTTATTGAGGATGAAAAAAGAAAAATATGTTCCTCAATATATAGTGATGAGTGGAACAGAGAACTTAATATCGATCAACAGGTATTATCTCCTTTAGATTTTGGCCCTCACAATGCCCTGTTTGCTGCGGATGGAAACGTAACTTTTATTGATTTTGAGAAATTTGGTTGGGACGATCCGACTCATGTGGTCGTATCGTTTGTGAACCATATTCAAACCATAGGACTGAGGTATGAATATAAACAGTATTTTTTGAAAAAATACTTTGAGAAATCCAGTTACTCTGGGCTAGTTAAGGAACGATTGCCCAAAATAATTCAAATTGACCGTCTAGGATGGATTGCTTTTTTGGCCAACACCCTCACTCCTGACCGACTCCGCCACTATTTGGATGCTCAGCCTCAATTGGGCAAGGACGAGTATGTGGAGAGGCAGCTTTATGAAATTGAAATAATGTTAGGCGAATTGGCAAAAAAGCTCGATTAAATTACTTTTAAGTAAGAAAAAGTGAAAGTTGGGACTTAGTGTTGAGTAAGCGGTAGCTTTCGTTCATAAAAATATTACCTTCCGCCCCGGACTCAATCATGAGGGCGGCGGGCAGGAATCAATATCTTAATAATCCGTGGTGAGCAATTAGTTTCCAATCACCATTAATTTTTGAATAAGTTTTGCCTGCTCTTCCAAACCACTTGGTTTGAATACCGTCTTTGTTTTCCCAGACAGTATCAACATCAACGACAGCAAAGGCACCATCACCCTCTTTTGATATTTTTATGTCTACAACTTTTCTTTCGTTTTTTACTATCTCGTTTTCACTAAACATTTTTCTATACACTTCTTTCCATCTCTCGTAATTGAATTTACCTAATGGTAATTTCCAATCAATTGGATTTTGAGAATTATTGTCATTCGGCCAGACCCAAACCATATCGGGGTGAAAAATTGAAAGTAATAGTTCAACGTCTTTGGTATCCCATGCCCTCGTTTCCCGATCAACTATTTCCCTTATTTCTTGTTTTTGAGGGTCCATAAATAATTATACAAAAGTTTTCTAACCTAGGGTGGGATGTGAAAAGCTTGGACCTATTGTTGGTTTTGCTAACAGGTTTGAGTCTGGTTGACTCCGCCAATTGGGAAAAGCGGGCGAATTTATCTATTCTTTCGCCAAGTGCTGAGTAAATCCCCTCTTGACCAATTCCCCATAAGCCGCCCACACTTCCGGGGGAATATCCTGGGGGATTTGAAAACCTTTTTGGGGGTAAATTTTTATTCTTTGGGTGTACCCAACCATTAGGTTGATTAATAAGTTTTTGGAAATAGTTTCGTTTGGATAGACCTCGTATGATATTTGTGGGGCAGCAACCATAAACTCCATTTCCGGCCATTGTTTTTTGAGAGTAGCATAGGCTCTTCTTTGCATATATGGCTTCTGAACTGAAATAATTGATTTGATATCCAGTCCTTTTTCTTTGATTAGCTTTTTTGTAAAGATAATGTTTTCGCCGGTGTTGGTTGACTGATTTTCAATATGTATTTTATCTTTTGGGACGCCTAATCTGACCGCTTCGTTTGCAAATATATCGGCTTCGGGTTTACTAAAAAGTTGCCTGGTTAGATCTCCGTAGCCACCGGAAAATATGATGAGCGGGGCGAAACCTGAGAGAAACAATTCGGCAGCCCGATGGGCAACACGGATATCGTTGCTGCCTAAACCCAAGATACAGTCGGATTTTTTGAGAGTATGCTGGAGATTATTGTAGTCCCACAAAATTTTTGCCAATCGGTCGTCTGTATAATCTTTCATAAGTCAGATTATACAAAAGTTCCAGGCTATCTCCCATGGATACAAATTAATGCCAAAAAGGCTTGATTGGATAGCCAAACGGTTTTTTAAAACTTGTTTTTCTTCAGCCAACCAATTAAATATTCCGATAACTCTGCCTCACGATTATCATAAGTATGGGAGGCACCGGGAAGAATGAACCTTTCAAACGAGGGAATATTAATCGCCTTTTCTTTTAGTAAACTTAAATCATCTTCAATACTCCGGACAACGATATCATCATGTTCACCAACTATCGCCAGGGCAGGGACTTTGATCGACTCTAATTCGGGAAATGACTTGGGGTTTCTCATTAGCGGTAAATTATCGGCAGGACAACCGTCTACAAATAAATCAAGAAAGGTCTGAGAACTTAGGTTATACCAGTTCCACAGCATAGGAGTTAATAATTTTCGGGGATTGCCTTCGGCTATATTTTTTTTCGCTTCGTTGACCAATTGTTGATATATCTTTGATTCCCCTGATTCCTTAGCGTTTGCAACCATGTCGGGCGGTGATAAAAGGATTACTCCCGCTAAATTCTTTGGATTCTTTTTGTAGATATAATGAGTTACTTTATTGCAACCCAATGAGTGTCCCATTAGGATAATTTTCTTGTAACCAAGCTCCGTCATATGTCTGTACCAAGCGTCAATATCATACACAGAATCTTCGAATCTTTCATACACCGCTCCGACTCTAACTGACTTGAAAGCGTTTTGTTCATTCATCTCTCTGACGACAATGTCGTTTATATGGTTATAACCGCGATTATGAGAAAAAACGCAACCGAAACCATTTTTTTGCAACGCCCGTCCCACTACATTTCCCCAGTAGTTTTCAATTATGTTTCCGGACATTCCGTGGACAATTAGGACGCCGACCCGTTTGTTGCCGGATTCATAGTGATTACCGGCCAACCTTAGATTATCTTTAGTCCAAACGTAAACTATGTCGTTCATTGCTTTATGATATCACCGGTATGCAGGATTGAGATTAGCATCGGATTCTCCAACTGCTTTGGAATTAACAGGACTGTGTGTGGGTTACAAAACAACCCACCGAAGTGGTGGGTTGTTGTTGCTACTGATATAAATTACCAGTTTCCAAGACCAGCCCGAACCGGGCTTTTGTATATTTGACTTTGATCACCTGAACAGGTGTCATTAGAAACCTCCTGAATCATGGCGAATTCGCCCCAGATATCCGGACCGATTTCTTGACCTTCTGGTGTGTACCAGACACCGTCAGTATTTATTGCGTTGGCGGGCACGGCGACAACCTTTACAAAATAGTTCCAGGTACAGGTTTCATAGACTGCTGGCTCTACCCCTGTGGCAGTCCATGTTAAATTGTTGCCATGACTATCTGCGAAGGAACCATCAACCAAACCCGTTTCGCTTATGGTAGCCTGGAAGTCTCCTGTGTAAAGGATCGGAGCCCTGTCGTAATGTAGGGTTAGGGTATTTCCTGTTACATTGCCTCCTAATGTCCCCCCGTATTCAAATTGTGAAGTTGCGGGGTTTAGCCACCAAAACTCACCGGTAACATTGCCGGATTCGTCCTGGACCAGATTTCGAAACTGACGGTTATCTGTCCCTCCGGCGAAGTCTAGTAGCCAAGTTCCGGCAACATTCCAGGACACAATTTGACCCTGATATGTGCCAGACTGATGGTTGGTTAACCAGGCACCAGAACCGATATATGAATCATGTCCATAATGTCTGTCAAGTAATTTATCACCATCACAATCTTTATTGGATAGCCAGGCATCATTCCATTTCATAATTAAATTGTCTTCTGCCCACTCTTGACACCAAGCAGCGTCTTGATATACATCACAAAAACCGCCGCTGAATAGGTGCCCCTGATAGTTGTATCCCCACTCGTCAAAGCCAGTAGTGATGACCTCTCCCGCAGAGTCTACAAGTGTACCCGACTGAATGGTGGTACAAGTGTCCTTTGCTGGTTTTGCTGCTAATGCAGGACTGGCGGCAAAGGCTAGTGCAGCAACGGAAATAAATAATGAAAGAAGTCGTTTCATACTCAATACTCCTTGTGAAAAATATAACTGGTCTAGTTTATTTATAGGCTTTGGGGAGTCAATGTCAAGCTGCCTAAAAAACTTGTTTATCCGTATCCTTTGTGTATATTTTATTTCAAGTAAAAGGTCAATTCCTACGAGAACTTTTATCAATTTCTGCGAGGAACTGGGTATTTTGTTTCGGATATGACTTTGCCGGAAAATTTAAGTAATTATAATTCCGAAAGATAGAACGATTTTTTTAACTGCTTTGTTAGACCATGCTTGATGGACGGCGGGTGATATGGTTATAAGTCAAACCTAAACATATTTTCAGTATACCTGCCGCCATTTTTTTCATAAAATTTATGAGATTGGTGCAAGTTTTTGTCACTGTCAAGCTTAATTACTTTAATATTTCTGTTTTGGCAGTACTCTTTTATTGCTTCAAATATTTTGGTTCCAACTCCTTTTCCCCGATACGACTTGGTAGTAAAGAAATCTTCGATATGCCCCCGGTGCCAGCCATGCCGGATATTGGGTAGTAAATAAAATGTAGCTAAACCTACTAATTTCCCCCCATCTTCGGCGACGAAAATCTTGGTGTCGTCTCCGACGATGATTTCGTCAAATATTTCTCCACCGATTTGAGAAGGAATATCTTTTGCCTTAAATAAGACGGAAAATTCATCAAATAAACTTAGAACTTGTTGTTTATCTGCGATAGTTGCCAGTCGTACCTTCACAATAAGATTATACCGGAGTTTTTATAAAGAGCTCGTTTAGGGTTTTCTCCCCCGACAGATAGCGGATACGAAGGACTAACGGCTCAATTAGGACGGTTATTGAAAGTAAACTATTACTCTATTTTGATTTAAAAACTTTCTTTGAAACACTACCAGTAAAAAGCCTAAATGCCAATCGTTTTTCTTTTTCGTAAACATAAGGAATTCCCAATAACTGTTTGCAATTTGGGCAAGTAAGTTGTGAAATTTTTTTTAGCGGTAATTTATCTAAACCAGAGTATAAATTTGATTCAATAATTCTATCCAAATATATTCTCTTCAAAATTCCTATACCATCTTTTTGATAATAGAATAAATGAACACCACATTTTCCGCATTGAATATCCAAAAGTCTAGAATGTCCGCCACGAGATTTTTTATATTTATCACTCTTAAATTTTATTTCGACCACTGTCCAATTGTAACAAAAGTTCCAAAGTCCAAGACAGAGCGAGATTGTAGGTGGAAGCACAGGGAAGGGTAACGATGGATTATGAACAGGCAGATATGACTGAAGTGTCGTCAGTCACCGGGGGGGCAACATTGTTCTAAATTGGCAGTTTTTAAATTCCGCTATAAATAACTACCAAATCGAATGAAATGACAAGTGTAACCATTTGGATTTTTCTGAAGATAATCCTGGTGATATTTTTCGGCCGGGTAAAATTCTTTTAGGGGCTCGAGGGTGGTAACTACGGTGTTTTTCCAGCGCCCGGATTTGTTAACGATTTTTATAAAATTTTGGGCTACTTTTTTTTCCTGCAGGTTTCCATAAAAAATGGCCGAACGATAAGAGTCACCGAGATCGTTCCCCTGCTGATTTAAAGTGGTTGGATCGTGAATTTGAAAGAAAAAATCAAGCAGCTTTTTGTAGGAAGTTTGATCTGAATCATATTCTATTTCGACTGCTTCAGCATGGCCGGTGTGATTTTCATAAGTCGGGTTTTTGACAACCCCGCCGGTGTAGCCAACGGTGGTTTTGACGACTCCGGACTGGTGACGGATAAGCTCTTCCAGGCCCCAAAAACAACCGCCGGCTAAAATTATTTTTTTGATCATTTGACGCCCGGGATAAACTTTAAGGAAATTGAATTGACACAATGGCGAACATTTTTGTCGGTTAGCTGCTCACCTATAAATATATGGCCCAAGTGAGCGCCACATTTTGCACAGGTAATTTCGGTCCGAAGACCGTCTAAGTCTTCACTTTTTTTGACTGCCCCTTTAATTTCGTCGTCGAAACTCGGCCAGCCACAGGTTGATTGAAATTTGTCTTTTGAGTTGAAAAGCGGAGCGCCGCATTGTCGACAAACATAAACGCCGGTTCTAAATTCGTTTATATATTCTCCGGTAAATGGGGCTTCGGTACCTTTGTCGAGAATGACCCGCTTTTCCCTGGGAGTTAACTTTTTCATAAATGTATTCTAACATTTTGAGGAATCTAAGCGGAATTTTATTATTCAGGTATACTTTGGTAGAGATGAAGTATAAAAAAATAATATTTTTGATGGTGGTTATCGCAGGGGGGATAATTTTGCTAAAAAAATATAATAATAGCCCAGGCACTAACACAAACCCAGTGCCGGTAAGTGAACAAAAACCAGTGGTACTGCCGGAAAAGGTGGAGTGGAAGGTACCGTTTACAGCCCAGGCACCACTCGGAAAATGGGATGATGTAAAACAAGGAAACGGATGTGAAGAAGCATCAATTATGATGGCCTATCATTGGGCAAAAGGAACTAGCATTAGCCCCGACGAAGCAGAAGTAGAAATAATTAAAATGGCTGATTTTTCCCTAAAGCTGCTCGGGCATTTTCACGATATTTCAAACGAAGACACGATTAAACTGATGAAGGAATACTATAAATATGACAAAGTAATTCTAGAAACGGAAATAAATATTGAAAGGATAAAAACCAGACTAGCACAGGAAAAAATTTTGGTAGTGGCGGTAAACGGAGATTTACTTGGGAACCCTAACTATCAAATACCAAAACCGGCAAACCACAAATTGGTGATAACCGGGTATGACGAAACTACGAAAGAATTTATCACCAATGACCCGGGGACATCGAGGGGACAAGGCTTTCGATACAAATACGAAAAACTCTTTGAAGCAATTACAGACTACCCGACCGGATACAGGGAATCATTTAATCGGGTGTATAAGACGATGATCGTGGTGGAAAAGGAATAAAGTTTACCTACTTCTTACATAGTTTTTGTATATCTCTTTGAATTGGCCGGTAGTCTACTAGTATCTTAGATAGTTTAGTTAGACACAAGACAAAATAAAATTATGATACAAAAAATTGTCCCTAATTTATGGTTTGACGATCAGGCGTTGGCGGCGGCGAATTTTTATACTTCTGTGTTTAAGAGTTCAAAAATCGTCAATGTTATGCATTACGGTAAAGCAAGTTCAGAGGTATCGGGAAAGGTCGAGGGGAGCGTGATGGCGGTAGAATTTGAAATTGAAGGCCAAAGATTTGTGGCTTTAAACGGTGGCTCCGAATTTAAATTTAACGAGTCGATTTCGTTTATTGTAAATTGTGAGAATCAGGAAGAAATTGATATGTACTGGCGGAGTCTAACTGAGGGCGGTCAGGAGAGCGTTTGCGGTTGGCTTAAAGATAAATTCGGAGTATCGTGGCAAATTGTACCGACTGTTATCGACGAATTATTAAGCGATCCTGATCCTGAAAGAGCGGAAAGGGTAATGAGGAAGTTTCTGGAAATGAAAAAGATAGACATTAACAGTTTGATCGATGCGTAAAGTTAAATATTTAAATATAAAAATGACTAAAATATCATGGAGAAAAATAAAAGAAACAGTAATCACCGGAGTAATGCTTTTCGGACCGCTTTTGATGATGCAGTATTTGTGGGTAGGCCATATAGGCATAAGGTAAGTAGTAGAGAGAGATATTTTGTTCTGCCGGATTTCTTACATATCTTTGATGCGGAATTGCTGTGAATAAGTTTTAATTATATATTATTATAAGAATCTTTTCGTGAAAAAAAATTTAAAGGGTTTGTTGAGTAAAATAAGGAAATTGAGGGTTAATTTGCAAAAGATTAAGGTAAAATAGGATATGCTGAGAAAAAATACACAGGCGACCGAAAAAGATATTCTTGATGTTTTAATGGAAAACACCGATGCTCATTTGGCGTATCTTGATAATAATTTTAATTTTTTGAAGGTAAATTCCGCTTATGCCAAAGGATCCGGCGTTTTAAAAAAGGATCTGATTGGCAAGAATCATTTTGACCTTTTCCCCAGCCGTGAAAATCAGAAAATCTTTGAGAAAGTCAGGAAGTCGGGTAGAACGGTGAGATATCGGGCTAAACCATTTGTTAACCCGGTTGATCCGGAAAAGATGACGACTTACTGGGACTGGTCTTTGACTCCGATTAAAGATGGTGAGAAAAAAGTTATTGGGTTGGTATTTTCTCTGATGAACGTGACGGATTATAAAAGAACTGAAGAGAATTTGCGAAGAAGCGAGGGTAAGTACCGTAAACTTTTTGATAATATGGTGGATGCTTTTGCCTACCACAAGATGATCTTTGATCAAAAGGGGAAACCTATTGATTATGTATTTTTGGAGTTTAACCGAGCTTTTGAGGTGGCAACCGGACTAAAGAAAAAAACCGCTATCGGGAAAAGGGTGACGGAAGTGCTGCCAGGGATAAAAGACGGTGATTTTGACTGGATTGGGAAATACGGCCAGGTAGCTAAAACCGGAAAAAAAATTAAATTTGAGCGATATTTTGAACCATTAAATAAGTGGTTTAGTATTACAGCCTACTGCCCGCGAAAGGGATATTTTGCCACTACGTTTAAAGATATAACCGGACGGATTAATACGGAGAAAAAGTTAAAACACCTGGCCTCTTTCCCGCGCTTCAATCCCGAGCCAGTGCTAGAGTTGGACTTTGCCGGACAAGTGACATATGCCAATGCCTCGGTATATCAAGTCCTAAAAGAAGCGTGGTTGGGTCAAAACGCCCGGTTGTTTTTGCCGACAGATATCGGTGAGATAGTTGATACTTTAAGAAAAAGAAATGGTGTCTCATCTGTTTTAAAGGAGGTTAAGGTGGGTAACAAATATTTTGATTTGAAGATTTATCACCTGGTGAAACTAGGCTTAGTAAGAATTTACGGACACGATATTACCAACAGAAAGAAGATTGAACAGCAAAAAGACGAGTTTTTTAGTATTGCCAGCCATGAACTAAAAACTCCGTTGACCAGTATTAAGGCATTTTTACAGCTAATACAAAGGACGTGTAAGGGAGTATGCAACCCGCAAATGGGGCACTATCATGAGAGAGTGGCCGTCCAAATAGACAAATTGACACATTTGATAAATGATCTTTTGGACATAAGTAAAATTCAGAGTAAAAAAATGGAGATGGCCAAGGAAAAAATTAAGATTGACAAATTAATTCAAGAAGTGGCGGAAGATGTTCAAATGACGGCCAGTAACGGGCACGAAATAATTGTTAAAAGTAAGGTCGGAGCCACAATTTTGGGTGACTCTTATCGAATCGGTCAAGTATTGTCCAATCTGTTGGTTAACGCAGTCAAATATTCACCCGACGCCAATAGAGTGGAGGTTTCGGCTAAACGGAAAGACGGGATGGTAGTTATTAGCGTTAAAGATTTTGGACTAGGGATAGCAAAAGATAAACAAAAAAAGATCTTTGAACGTTTTTATCAAATTCAACCTAGCCCGGATTTTTTGGGAAATTTTTCGTCTCTTGGATTGGGACTTTTTATTTCGGCAGAAATTGTGCGAAATCATGGTGGGAAAATCGGGTTAAGAAGTGAAACCGGGAAAGGCTCAACTTTTTATTTTAGTTTACCGGAGAAAAACTAAATGAAAAAAATTCTTATTGTTGATGATGATGAGGCAATTTTGGAAGTCTTGAAAGCGATAACGGAAATGGCGGGTTACGGCGTACAAACGGCAACATGTGGGGAAGAAGCTTTGACAGTGGTTCAAAATGAGCGACCGGACCTGATAGTTTTGGATATGCTAATGCCAGGGATTAGTGGGAAACAAGTGTGCGAATACTTAAAAATGAATCCAAAGACTAAAAGAATTCCGGTAGTGATGATTTCCGCTAATCTAAGAGATCAAGACTTTAGGCAGAAACCCTGGGCGGAAGAATTTTTGGAAAAACCGCTTGATATGGACAGATATCTGAAAACAATTTCCAGAGAATTGGAGAAAACGGGGGCTATTGCCTGATGGTATAACCAAAGCCCCGAACACACTGGATTAACTTATGTTTGGATTGACCATCGACTTTTTTGCGAAGATAACCGATATACACATCGATTACCCGAGTCTGAACTTCAAAATCATAAGACCAGACACGATTTAGAATTGCCTCGCGGCTTACGACTTTACCTTGATTCATCATTAGGTACTCGAGCAAATTAAATTCTGTCGGACTAAGACTGATTTTTTTATCACCTCGGGTAACGTCATAGGTTTTGGTGTTGATAGTAAGGTCGGCAACGGTTAATTTGGAGCCTACTCCGGGTTGACGCAAGCGAGTCTTGATCCTGGCCAACAATTCATCCAGATCAAATGGTTTGGGGACATAATCGTCAGCGCCCAGACCCAAGCCTTTGGCAGCGTCTTTTGGAGTATTTTTGGCGGTCAAAATAATTACGGGAAGCTCGGGGGAATATTGTTTAAATCTGGAGCAAACGGTTTCACCGGAGATATCGGGCAAACCCAAGTCGAGTATTACCAGGTCAGGAGTGTTTTCTTCAAATTTTTTTAGGGCCTGGCCGCCCGTAAAAGCCTGGTCTACCAAGTAATTGTTTTCTAAAAGAAAAGTTTTTAGGGGGGTTTGCAAGTCTACGTTGTCTTCTACTAGAAGGATTTTACTTTTCATTGCTTGGATGGATTATACCATTTATGCATTAAGGTATCTTATCGGTGCTACGTTAGGAGAATTTTAAAATTATGTAAGATATATGTAAGAGTAAAAAAACAAAAATCTTCTTACCGTTTTTTTACCTTTTAGTAACAGATCTTTTAACATGGTTTGTAAAAATGTAGTTAATTATAAATTTAGAAAAGCATGAAACAGACAATGAATCAAAGAAAAGATGCGGGTGAGGATAGACTTAATATATTTTTTGGCGGCCTGGAGGGTCTAAGCAGTAGCGAGAAGGCAAAAGCCAAAGTGGTGGTACTGGCAATAATGTCGAAGTATTATGACAAGATCGCCGCGGCCACGGGAGCCGGCAAATATTGAGCCGGCAGGTAGTGTCACCATAGACCTATGGGAAATCTAGGTCTATGGTGGTGAGGAAGGTATCGGTGGGAATTTTGGGCGAGAAGTAATATACTCAAGAGAATGAAGAAAGTGGGGATATTAACTTGGTTTGTAATAATTTTTCTATTTATGCCCCTAAATAGAGTTCGAGCCGACGACGGCGGGCCGGATACCAATTTTTGGGTTAAGGATAATAAAATCACCTGTTTTAGCGTAGTCAACCCGGAAAGTATATCCCCTGACTCATTTCTTCTTTTTGATTATTCCCGCTCTATTGGTGAAAACCTAGGGAAACCCTGGTCAATAATAGAGAAAGGCCGATGCTATCAAATCGATAAAAGCTATGAAACATCCGGTCAAATTATTGGTGGAAGTGAAATCTATCAGGTTAAAATAGTTGATGGCAGCGAAAAAAAATATTACTCCGATTACCACAACTTCTCTCCATCCCAAAACCTTCAAGAGGGAATTAATGTAACCCCGATTGAATGGTTCCGGAGGGAAATTGGTATCAGCATGGATGAGTATCTTCATTTTACCGGCATTCACGCCGAAAGTTTATTTCCTACCAAGTATGTGGCCGGCTACCCCTTTACAAGTTTTACTTCTAATCAGACCGAGGAATTTGGAGCAATTCTTGATGATGCAACTTTTATTGCTGCCGATAATCTATATCAGCAACTCGCCACCGGGCTTGAAACTGCCATCCAAACGTGCGATAGCCGGAAACGGATAGAATATCAATTTGAAGTCGCTTCCGATAAGAACCTTAGCCTGGGGAAAATTATTTGGAAACTTGAAAATAATTTTAATTATGTAATTAACCCTAACCAATCCGATACAAGAGCGAGCAATGGTTATGAATTACCGCTGGTATTTGAGCGACTGCAACTGATGGGCTGCCAAAAAGCATTTGGAGAATACGAAACGGCGCATAAAAGTGACTTTGCCCGTTTTGATTTGCTAGCAGATCAACTTAGAGAAAAATACCCCACATCACCCGGGGGCTGGATTGGGCTAAACTTGAGTAAACGTGATGATCGGGATTTGGAACTTATAGGGGCTTTTGCTAATAATTCATATGTCCCCGAAAAAACTTTGCCATTGCCAACAGTGGTTTCTGACAAAGAAACTAAGTCTACGGTCTTGGATGAGCCGACGGCTGAGAAAAAAACCGATATTATCCGAAACTCGAACAGTTCCATTTTGGCTGTTTATTTTCTTATGCCTTTTATTGCGGCGGCCGGGATTACCTGGTTTTTCTTGAAAAAAAGAAAGCGCCACTAATGACTACCGAGCAGGAAATATTTTTGGCCTTTGCCATAACTCTGGTGACCGAACTGACATTGATTCTTGCCATTCAAAGACCGGGGGATTGGCAAAAATGGATAGCGGGGATATTGCTTATTAACTGCTTTACTCACCCCATAGTCATATATTTACTCCATTTTCAAAATTGGCCATATTTGTTGGTCGAGGCAGGAGTGATTCTGACGGAAGCGGTGTGGTATAGGAAATTTTTTTCAATAAGCCCCAGGCGGGCCATGCTCGTCTCGTTTGTGGCTAATATTTTTTCAATTTTTATGGGAATGGTTGCCAGAAAGTGGGTTGAATTTATGACCTAACCACCGTCTTTGTGTTGTTTTGGATGGTTCGATGGCCTTTGCGATGTACTTGACTAAACACTGCTCTTTTTGGAAATCAAAAACGGTGGTGGGACGTATGTTTTCTAAAATTTTTTAATTATTTAGGCTACCAACACCACCAAAGGAAACATGTCTTTTGGGGTAAGGGGGTTTTGGCTGGCTTGGGGGTAGGTGTATCGGCCACTACCAGGGAAGGGGGCGGTGAAGGTGATTGTTTTGAAGCCGGATTTTTGGAGGGTGTTTTGGGGCTAATAACTGAAACAATTTTGGAAATGATTTTTTTCAAGATAGTGGTTTTTTTGTAATAGGTTTGGGGTTTACCGGTATCCTTTTGGATAGTTTTTGCTTTTACTATGTTGCTCCACACCCCGGTCTGGCAGCCATTTTGCCCACGAAGCTTGAAGTAATAGGTGGTGTTGGGTTTAAGGGAGTTAACCGTAAAATTTTGGACACCTTCACGGGCCAGAGAGACACGGGCACCATGGTCTTCGGCTGTTGGCAGAGCGGAAAAACTGATATAGAATTCCGTGGTATCGGAAATGGGAGTGAAAAATAATTTGGCAGTAGTGGCAGTTACATTGATTTGAAATAAATCGGGAATTGAAGCAGGCTGAGGGTCGGAACAACCCGGAACGGAATTAGTGGCATTGGATGAGGCTTGACTGGTAGTGGCCGAATTGGCCGCGGGAGTCGCGGTTGAGGTAGGGCTAGAAGTGGGCGTTGAGGTGGGAGTGGGGGTTAAAGTAGGGGTAGGAGAGGGCGGGAGAGGGGGGCCAAAAATGCCAAAAATGGAAAAATCGGAAGTTTGGCAAGTAACCGTGCGACTGTTTTGATTGACAGTGCAATTGTCTAATTCGTGCCAAAGAGAGCCATCGTGACGATATATTTTGAGACCTGATTCATTGATATTTGTAACATCGTCGGCTCCGTAGGACAGGGTGATACTAAGAGGTAGCTCAAATTGGGAAATAGTTGAGGAGGCAGATGTAAGGGCAGAAAGCCGGACTAGAAAATTTCCGATTAATTGATGATTGGATGGTGCTGAAATTGAGGCGATGATCGGGTCTTTGTTTAGCTGTAGCGCCTGGAAAGTAGCATTTGATTGAGAAAAGCCGGAGGGAATATTGACAACTAAACTGCCGTCGGAGTTGGAAAAGGACTGAGTTGCCCCAATATTTGCGGCAACACTGAGAATATTTGAATCTAAAACCGTAGCTGAATTGGGACAGCCAGTGGTAATAAAACTGGCAATGCTACTTTGGCCGGTGGCACTATAAGCACTGGTGGAAACAGTCCGGTAATAATATTTTGTACAAGAAAGCAGGCTGCCAATTTGGACGCTATGATTATAAACTCGGGTTGAGATATCCTCTTCGTCGGTAGCAGAAGGAACTGAACTGTTGACACCAAAAACCACTTTAGATGAGGTGAGCAGGTCAGTGTGCCAGGTAAAAGAGGCACTATTATTATCGTAATCTGACAGTGAAACACTAGTTATGGCCGGGGGGGAACCGTCGGCAACATTGACGCTGGTCGGAGTAGAGAGAACAGTTTTGTCGCGGACCAGAAAATAACTGTAGATTTCTGTGGCCGGAGCCACCCAGACTTCGTCTGATCCTCCGGGGCCATAGTTGTCGTAAACATGATCGATTACCTGCCCCAGAGAGGCTTCTTTGTTGCCGTGAGTCAGAGTGTTTAACCAAAAATGACGTGAAGAAGAGGCGTTGGCCGACATCCAATCCATGATTGAATTGGTTACCGAATAATCGGTCTCGATACTCATATCCCGGCCGATTTTAATTGTGTCTGAATCAACCGCCAAGGCGACCCGACCGGAATTGCTGTAACTGGCAGCATCTTGGTCAATTCTCATAAGGCCGTTTGATTGCGATTCGTTGTACATTATACTGGTAGCGGCGGCCGTTCTCATAGCCAGAACATAGGCATCATACGCAGAGACAAAACATGGGGCGGCAAATCCCAAGACTTTGTAACCGGGTACTGATGAAGCACTAACGATTTCCATTATTTTGTTATAGCCGTTTAGAATGGTGTTTTCCATAAATTCCGGATCAGAAATTTGGTCTCCCACACACTGATGATTATAGGTGTGGTTACTTAAGGCCCAACCCTGCTGAAGAAGGGTGGTCAAAACGGGCTTGTCATAGATCCAACTTTCGTTTCTGGCATCCTGAATGATATTGCCGATTAAATTAAAAGTCCCCCGCCAGTTTTTTGAATTGAGCAAGGCAACTTGGGCCGCCAAATTAACATTGTCGTCCATCCCGTGCGACCAGGCAAAGCTTTTGTGGTCTTTTAGGGCTGATTTGCTTACCGTAAATACAGTTGGATCTGAGGGATTTTTTATAAGTAACTCAAATGAATTTTGGGGGGAGGTAAACCAAAGGTCGCCGGTAAGGGAGCTATAGTGACTGACAACCGTAGTGTCTCCGGTTGTTACGGTCGCCTCGTCAACTGTGCCCAGATGGACAAGATAGGTCAACTGCTGATAATACAGACTGGGGACAGCTGACTTGTCGGCGGTAAAAGACAGGGTGTAATAAATCGGATTGGCTAAAACTTCGACACTGACTGAAGCCTGGGCGGTGTGATTGTTGCCATCTGAGACAGTATAAGTAAAGGTGTCATCGCCTAAAAATCCGGCGGTGGGAGTATAAATGATTTGAGTGCCGGAGATAACAGCTGTGCCGTGGCCCGGAGCGGAAACCGAGTCTAACGTCAGGACATCATTGTCGGGGTCGGTGTCGTTGCTGAGCGGACTAAAAGTGGCTTGGGTATTGGTAACGATGGAATCGTTTTGAGGGGTCGGAGAGGAGTTTGAATACACATAAGAAATATCCAAAGTAGGCTTTGGCTCGGAGCCGGTGTAATCGGCGGTGAAAAAGGTGGAGGTTGACCAGGTAGTACTATTATTGTTACCAACCCATAACAAAATTGAATTGCCAGAGACCCAATCGGACCGATTGATAACCGTTTGGAGGACCGAAGTTAGATCGGGAGAAGTGATACCGGTGCCGAAAGTGCCAAGAGGGACGGCGCTCCAGTCAACATATTGGCTAGTTAATTGCTCCTGTTTTGTCAAAAAGGTGGCGGAATCGGTGGGTATAGTAGGAGAAGCGGCGTTGACAGCTTTGATTCGGACATTTACGGTATCGGCGCCTGATCCGGATAGAGTTAGTCTGAGCTTGGCAGAACTTAAGTTAGTGCCCCGGGCGATAGTAACGTTTTCAAAGAGAAAAAAGTGATTGGTAGACTGGTTACTGCTTTTGCCTAACTGAGCGGTAGTTTCGGTGTTGTGAAAGGTATCGACAATTAGGTGACAGTCGTGAGATCCCGAAGCAATGCTTTTGGAAAAATTAGCAACTGTTAGATTAGCGATATCCTCGATTTTGGCGGTGTTGTTTGATGTATAAGTTGTCTCGTTTGCCAGGTTATCACCGACATCATACTTATATTGGTAACAATTGCCCAAAACTACGGTGTCGTCTGAATAATTTGGGTAAGTACCTGACAGATCGATAGTTGACCAGGAGCCATAGGAGCCACAGATCTGATCAGTCATGGTGGCTAAGCGGCGATAGAAAACCCGGCTTGAAGTATCAATGCCGGAACCCGAGTCGGTGCCATCGACCGCCGTAAAGCTAACGGAGGGGTTGACGTAAAAACCGTCATTGTAACTCAAACTGCCGCCACTTGGCGGGGTGGTATCTATTTTTACGGTATTTGAGGCGGTTTTTGGTGATTCAGCCACACCGTTTGTATCGGTAGAAAAATATTTTAAGGTATAAACGCCGTCCATGAAAAAACTGACGGTGTTTCCCGAAGAAGAGCTTAGACTTGGGATTGACCCATCGGTGGTGTAGTAAGTGGAAGCACAACCCGGGCCACCGACGTTAGTGCAGGTGAGGGTGACGCTGACTATCCCACTATGCCAGGAAGAATCGGTATTGTCCGAAGTGGTGGGAACCAAGGGACCAACAATAAAATCCGGCGATGAACCTGCGGCAACAAAAGGGCTGCTACCGGCCGAGTTGGTAATTCGGGATTGCCAGTGATAGGACTGACCGTAAGTCAAGCCCGTTACCGGGACAGAACCGGTCACGGCTGGTCCAACATACTCAAGGGGTAGACCAAAATAATTGGGGGTGCCGTCGAAAGAGACACCAATTTGCCGAACTTCGACTTCCGGAGTCAGGGTATCCGAAGAATTTTCCGAATCCATGCTAAATTTGAGAACAACTTGATTTTCGGGAGTAGTTTCTCCGGCGGCCAATGCCGTTGACCCATCGCTTCGATATTGAGAAAGGGAGGAGGGAGAGTTGGGGATAACAACCGGAACGGAATAAGTAATGACAAGAGATGGTTTTGCCTCGGCGCCGGTGTGGTTGCCCATTATCACGGTCCGATTTGACCAGGCGGCAGAATTGTTGTCGTTTATAAAAATCTGGATGGAGTTTCCGGAAACCCAATCTTGACGATTGACAATTTCTGCGATTATGGTCGAAAAGTCGGGAGAAGTAAACCCAACTCCCCAACCAACCGAGGGCAGATTGGTCCAGGGAATTGTGGACGAAGTAAGGTTGCCCTGAAAGGTGGTAAATTCGTCCACGCTTGCCGGGGCAGTAGGGGAAGAAATGTTTTGGGCAGCAACAAGAAGGCTAACGGTTCCGGCGTTCGAGCCGGTAGCTGTAAAACCCATATAAGCGGAATCAATAGTGGAACCTTGGGGAACAGTAACATTGGTAAACAAGAAGAAAAATCTGGTCGGATTGTTGTTGGCCCGACCGAGTTGGGCGGTGGTATCGGTGGCAGAAAAGACACCGTTGGTTACCTTTGAGTCGTTTGGGCCGGAAGTGATTGACCTGGAAATGGTGGTAGCAGAATAAACGGACGTGGGTTTCAGGACAAGAAAACAAAAAAAGAACAAAAGCACTTTCCGCAACATTGTTCAATTATAAACTAAACGATGTCTATGAAAAAAAATTAAGGCAAAAATACACTATGCAATTAGTGTAGATTACCTACTCCGTTTTTTGAGTATTTGCCGCCTTGTTGAGAATTCGGTTGGAAGAAATCAGACGGATAAGGAAACGGGCGGGGTGTACTCTTGTTGGCGATTGGCCCCGGAACTTAAATGGTAAATGAATTTTATAATTTCAACCGTAAAAAACATAAAAATCGAAAGACCCAGGGCTATCAGCCAATAGGATAGGGGTAGTTTTGCCAGATTGAAAAACTGTCGGGTGGCCGGAGTGGCGAATGGCAAAATCTGCAGAACTAGACCCGCCACGACGGCCACTATTAGCCATTTGTTTTCAAATAGGTTGTTTTTCCAAAACGGTATCATGAGGGTTCTGACTGAAAATACATAGACAAGGGAATCAAGACCAAGGGTGATAAAGACCATTGAGCGGGCAGTAACCAAGTCCCCTGTTAGCCTGAAAGTAAGGGAAAAAACAATCAGACAGGTCAGACCGGTGACAATGCTAACAAAGCCAATCAAACTCATCATCCAGGGAGTGACTAGCTTCTCTTTGGCGCAACGGGGGGGTTCTTTCATAATACCGGCTCTTTTGGGGTCGATGGTTAAAGACAAATTGGGGAAGCCGTCTGATACCAAATTTATCCAGAGAATTTGCATGGCGGTGACGGGAAGGGGTAGGCCGGAAACAATGCCGCCAAGAACGACGATTATTTCGGCAAAGGAGTCGCAAAGAAGATAAAGGATAATTTTCCTGATATTTTCAAACATAGCCCGACCTTCTTCGATGGCTCTAACCACAGTTGAAAAATTGGAATCAAGAAGAATGATGTCGGCTGATTCTTTGGCCACATCAGTGGCCTCGCCGACAACCACCCCGATATCGGCGGCGTGAAGGGCCGGGGCATCATTGACGCCATCACCCATCATGGCAACTATTTCCCCGTTTTTCTTTAGCGCTGAAACGATAGCGTGTTTTTGGTCCGGTGTGGTTCGGGCAAACAATTTGATGGTTTTGACTTTTTTGGCTAACTGGCTAATGGTGAGGTTTCGTAACTCATCACCGGCAATGATTTCATCTTTGGTTACTTTTATCCCGAGTTGATGGAGGACAAATTCGGTGGTCTTGGCATAATCTCCCGTAATTACTAAAGTTTTTATACCGGCTGAAATGGTTTGGGCTAAAGCTTCCTTTACCCCCAAACGAACCGGATCGGAAAAAGCCAAAAGACCAATCCAGGTAAGTTTGCTTTTGGCATCAGCCGTGACTAAGCTTTTTTTACCAAGAGGGGTACTTTTGCGGGCAAAACCGATAATTCTTTTTCCCTGTAGGGTAAGGCTATCAATCGTGGATAATATTTTGTCTTTTTCTTTTTGGGGTAGAGTTGTCCAGCCCAGAACCAATTCGGGGGCACCATTGACAAAGACCATATTTTGACCGGCAGACCAGCGGTGAAGACTAACAAAAAACCTTTCTTTGGAGGAAAAAGGAATACTGTCTAGCCTATGATGCTCGGAAACAAAATCGGTAATAATAGTTCTCCCCCACTCGAAAGCAGAAATAACCATGGGGTCGTCTAAATCGTTTGCAAGGAGGACTTGTTTGGCCAAATCGGCTTTGTTGCCAATACAATCTACGACTTCCATTTTGCCCTGAGTCAGGGTGCCGGTTTTGTCAACACAAATCACAGTAACTCCTCCAAGAGTTTCGGCGGCTGATAATTTTCTGACTAAACCGCGCTGTTTTAGTATCTTTTGCATCCCCACGGATAAGACAACGGTAAGAGATACCAAAAGACCTTCGGGGATACTCGAGACCGCCAGGGCAACAGAAGTAATAAAAATTTCGGTGGCGCTATATTGATATAAAATCCCCAGAAAAAAAACATAAACGGTGATAATACCGATGACAATGGCTAACTGTTTGCTAAATGATTTCAATTGTCTTTGGAGGGGGGTATCTGCTTCCGGCTCCTGAATCTCTCCGGCGATGGCGCCCATTTTGGTCTTTGCCCCAATAGCGTTGACCAACATTGCCGCCTGGCCGGAAGAAATAGTGGTGCCCATAAAAACATCATCACCTTTAACTTTTTTGGCAGGGAGGCTCTCACCGGTGAGAATAGCTTCGTCAATAAAAAGACGGTTGGCCGATATTAACCGGCCGTCGGCCGGTATTTTGACACCCTGATCAAGGATGACAATGTCGCCAACAACAATTTGGGAGGTGTCGATTTGGGTTCTGCTTCCGTTACGGATAACAGTTGCCCTATCGGTCATATAATTTTTGAGAGCTCTAAGCGCATCGGAAGCCCGATTTTCCTGAACGTAGCCCAAAATTGTGTTGATAAAGACCGCCAAAGAGATGATGGCGGCATCAGTATAGTGGCCAATTATTAGAGTAATAACAGTGGCGATAACTAAGACATAAACTAAGGGACTTTTTAGCTGTTCGAGTAAAATTGAGAGGTGACTAGCGGCAGGTTTTTCCGGTAATACATTCAAACCATCTTGTTTTTGTCTTTTGACTACTTCTTCATTTGACAATCCTGGCTCGTCGGGAAACATATAATCATTTTCGCATAAATTGCTCGTCTTTTTACAAATACCACGACTAGTGACAGAAAAAACATCTTTTATACGATATGATATTTATGTTTTTTATTTTGTTTTAGGTTTTGGGAAACAGGGATTGATTGGCCTTTTGAAATAAATCGGATAAAGAAATTGTATATATACTAAAGGAAGTGATGATCGATGAGGACTGTCAAAATTTAGAGGATAATGAATTGGTGGCGCTGTCTTTGGACGACAGCCGGTATTTTTACTGCCTAATGAAACGGTATGAAGAAAAACTGGCCCGGTATGTCCATCGATTTACCTACCTGGCGGAGGATGATATTGACGATATTGTCCAGGAGTCATTTATCAGAGCCTATCAGCATTTAAACGATTGTGACTGTGATTTGAAATTTAGCAGCTGGCTGTACCGGATAGTTCATAACCAGGCGATTAATTTTATGAAGAAAAACAAACAATCGATAAAAATAGACTTTGAAAATGATGATGAATTTGTGGACTGGCTAATAGCCGACACCAATATTGAAAAGGAAACTATAAAATCGTATTTTAACGATCAGGTCCAAACAATTTTGCAAAAGCTGAAACCGGAATATAAGGAGGTACTGGTGCTAAAGTTTTTTGAGGATAAAGACTATTCAGAAATTAGCGACATTTTACAAAAGCCAATGGGGACAGTGGCAACACTTATCTCCCGGGCAAAGATACAATTTAAAAAAATCTATGAAAAAGAAAAAAAATATCAGTGATAAAGCAATAGAGCTTATCAATCAACAAAAAATCAGACCGATCCCGAGGTGGGAATTTGTGGCGAAAAACTGGGGGCTGTGGCTAGCGCTGACTATGAGTCTCGGAGCCTTGGTTCTGGGAACCGGGGTTTCATGGTTTGGGGTGGTTGAAAACATAATTACGCCATATCTTTGGCTACTGGTGGCCTTAGTATTTTTGGGAATTTCATTTTTTTTGTTTGAAAAAACCAAGCGGGCTTACCGATTTTCCAAATGGTGGGTGATAGCAATCATTGGCATCGTAGGATTAATTATTGGCGGAGTGTTGTTTAGAGCCGGAGTGGCCAACAAGATTGACAGGCGACTGGAAACCACTATCCCCTTTTACCGACAGATGGTGCCGATGAAACTCCAAACTTGGAACAGGCCGGAATTGGGATACCTGTCGGGAACTATCACAAAGGTAGCTGACGGGAATAATTTTGAGATAAAGGATTTTGGTGGAAATACATGGAGTATCAGCGGCCAAAATATATTGGTGAGAGGGAGGACAAGGATTGAAACAGGGGCGGAGATTAAGCTTGTCGGGACAAAAACCGGCGAAGGCGAATTTCTGGCTGAGGAAATCCGGCCGTGGGCAGGCAGGCGAAACTAAGTTGAAAGAAAACTTATGGTCAGCTTGTATTAGTAATAGACAAGGCCTGTCGGATTAACAATTAATTTAAAAACTTATGAAAAATCAAATTGTTTTAGGAGTGGCAGCTTTAGCCCTGGGTTTGGTGGCAGTTAAATCGTTGACACCGGTTTTGGCATATCGGGGGGACGCTGCAGTCCGCGGCCCCAACTACACCGAGGCCCGACATACTGCCAATTTAAGCGCCTTTGAAAAAGGTGATTACAAAGCTTGGGCAGCAAATATGCAGGGTCGGGGAGCAACCAGATTTGTTAACGAATCGAACTTTAAGGAGTTTGCCGCTGCTCAAGTGGCCGCTCAAAAAGGTGATTCAACCCTTCTTGAAGCCTTTAGGGCTAAATACGGCATGGGTAAGGGGAACGGTCAGGGTTGTGGGATGGGTAACCGGGTAAATAAATAATATTTTGCCGGTGAATATTGGAAAACCCCTCTTTTTGAGAGGGGTTTTAGTTTGTATTAAATAAAGCTTGATACGCCAATAGGTACATTCTTGAAGCCTAGACTTTAAGAGCGCCGCGGAACCCCCTTGAGCCATAATAAGATTCGGCCCCGTTGTGATAAATAAAAACATGGTTGTAGCGGCGATCGGCAAAAATGGCACCACCAAGTTTTCTGATACTTTCGGGTGTTTTTATCCAACTTGAAGTTTTGGTATCAAAGACACCAAGTGACTGCAGCTGACGATATTGGTCCTCCGTTAAGATTTCAATCCCCATGATAGCCGCCATGTCCAGGGCATTGCCCCGGGGCTTGTTGGCTTTTCGAGACTCGAGCGCCTGACGGTCGTAACAAAGGTTTCTCCGTTCTGTGGGACTTTCGGGAGAACAATCATAAAAAATAAGTTCCCCCGGGTTAAACCCCACCACATCCGGCTGACCGCCGCTTTGTTCCATTTCATAAAGTGGGAGGAGCTTATCGAGGTTAGCTTCCAACTTTGCCAGAACCTTTTCCCAGACCAAATCCGGGTGACGATTCGGGAAAGTCTTAAAACGGGCCTGCAAAATATCGAGTAACTTTTGGCTTTCGTCGGGTAAGAGTAATTTTTTGTGGTTATGAAAGTTGCTGCTGCTTATTTTTTTACCCTCTTTGGCATTATTTTTTTTCATAAGAAAAATAAACGTCCTTAATAATCCTGATAAATAACTTTGCATTTTTATAATACGCACTAAGGGTGAAACTGAGGTAATAAAAAGATATGAATTGGGAAAGAATGGGCTATTCACTGTTGATGAACTGTTCCAGCTCTTTGATGTTGCCAAAGGCAACCCGGTCGGGAACATAGTCCTTCGTCCCTAGCATCATGGCCGGAGTAATGACAAAATCCCCCCATTTTTCCTTAATTTTATCGACGGCTCGGGTGAGGCTGATTTTTTTGGTGATTTCGTTGAACAAATCGAGCTGAGAAAAATCGGACTTTTTTAGATCAAAAAGAGAAACGGAAAGATTGGCCACCGGTTTGCGATAGGGAGAGGAAACCATAATACGGTAGGCATATTTATAAATATCGCCGGCGCTAAAAAGTGGCTCCCGGTGAACAGTACCACCATGATGCCAAAAAGAATGGTCCCGATACAAAAGGGCGACATGAACTCCCCGGGCAGAAAAACCGGCCCGGCGCATACGGAAACTACATTTTTCGACTAGCTTGTGAAGCAGAGGAGAAAGCTTTTCCGGCTCGGAAAGAGCCGTGGGGAGAGAGTACATATTGCCATAACTTTTGCGACTAAATTCAACATCGTCTATTTCCCAGCCGCGAAGGCGAAGGTACCAATAATAGCCCAAAATTGATTGGAAGGCGCAACGGAGTTGGCTGACCGGAGCTTGGTAAAAATCAATTAGGGTGTGAATGCCGACATTGTTTAGCCGAATGGCATTGGCAGTCTTGATGCCATTTAAATCCGTCAGAGTAAGTTTGGAGTAAACTTGGTGATAGTTTTTTGAATTTATTTCTTCAAGACCGTCCGGTTTTTTTAGATTGGCGGCAAGTTTGGCTAAAAAACGATTCGGCCCAATACCGATAGAAACGGTGAGCCAGTCACCAATATCCTGTTTGATTTTTTGTTTGATTTCTTTGCCCGCCTGATGAAGCCCGAGCCTGAAAGAGGGATAGCCCTCAAAATTCAGGACAAATTCATCGATTGATTTTGGCGAAAAATTAGAAGTATAGCGGGAAATCAGATCACGAAGCCGGACATGAATATTTCTGTATTTCCAGGGATCAGGGCCAAGAATCTGCAAGTGGGGGCAAAGAAGTTTGCCCTCTTTGACCCGCATGCCGGTTTTGACCCCGTATTTTTTGGCTTCGATTGAGGGAGCCAGAATACAACCACTGGGAGTGGTGTAGGCGGCTACGGCAATGGGCCGGCCGCGAAGCAAGGGGTTGGCTTGCTGCTCGATGGTGGCAAAACAGGAATTCAGATCAATATGCATGATGGTGGAAGGCTTGGAATTAAAAGGAAGGTTAGCCAGGTAATCCATCGGAGATTTCTTCTAAACGCCAGGATAAATTTTCGGTATTTAAATTAAGGCGGAAAAAAGTATCGCCGGAAGTAACGGAAAATATGTGGTGGAGGGTGCGGCCGTTTCTAAACTGGTGATGGAGGCCGACTTTGGTGATTGAATATTCCCGGCCATCCCAACGAACCCTGAGGGGAGAAACCCTGGCCCCTTTGGGATCATAGACAGAAATAACGGCGATGGGGACGTCAACCCGAAGATGCATACAAGAGTCTACCCGAAGAATACCCGAAGGTCAAGCGGGGTAAAACTAAGAAACCGGTTTGATTAGACGGGGATCATTTTCAGAGGAACGATTGAGACGATCGGAGACTTGGGTGGAGAGCATGGAAGAGGGCGAAAAGGGCTTTAAAAGAGCTAAAAGAGAGTCCGGAGATGTTTTATCATCGAGCCATGTTTTCTCGCTCTGGGGTTTTAAAATTACCGGCATACGGTCGTGAATGGGGCTGATAAGCTGATTTGAGTCAGTCGTAATAATAGTATAAGTTTGAAGTTTGACACCGTTTGGATCTGTCCATTCTTCCCAAAGACCGGCAAAGGCTAGAAGCGGCTGATCTTTGAGAGTGTAATAAAAGGGGGTTTTCTTTTTGTTTTTTGTTTCCCATTCATAAAAACCACTGGCGGGAACCAGACAGCGTTGGCGGCGAAAGGCACTCCGATAAGAAGGCTTAACAGAAACCGTATCTGCCCGGGCGTTGATCATCCTAAAGCCTATTTTGGAATCTTTGGCCCAGGATGGGACCAAACCCCAGCGCATAAGAGAGAAATGATTGCCCCTTTCCCCGGAGGTGATAATGGGCATAAACTGACCGGGAGAAACGTTGAAATTAGCCTGTAAATCCAATCCCCCCTCGTCTTTGGGATCAAGAGAAAACCTGTCAAAAAAATCTTGGCCGGGATAAAAGGCATATCGCCCACACATGAGATAGTGTAACAAATGGCGGACGACTACTTATTTTCTAATAAAAGGCACGCCGGATTTACTTGTTTCCTTGGGGCAAACTCTCGCAGGCATCACCATCTTTGTTGCCGTCCAACCTATTTACGTCGTTACCGACACCACCGACTTTTAGAAAGAACTTTTGGGCTTCGGGCTGAGTGGAAAAATCGTCACAATTATACTCATCGGCTTTCTTGCCTTTTGAAGAATCGGTGGTAATTTCACCAAATTTATCAAATAAAATGTTGCCGGCAGAATCCCTGGTAACCTTTGATTGCTCAAATGATTTTGTTTGCCAAAGTTTTCCCAAATCCCAATCGTTTTGAGAAAATTCAAGGCCAAAAGCCCCCAATAAAGCGACAAAGGCAATTACCAATACCAGTCTTAGTTTTTCGAAAAATATAAAAAGAATAGCAACGATAACAAGAAGAGCGCCGATGAACCACAATCTGGTCTTGCGGTTTCCGCGGAGCGTTTGAAATTTTGAGGGACTTTTTTCACTTACATCGACATTTTTTTCTTTTGGCATATGTAAGTTATAACACCGGAGGATGAGGATAACAACAAGTTTACGAAAAATATTGCCGGAAAAATATCGTATTTAAAACTTGATGCAAAAATTAAAGACTTTTTCTATAGTAACTCAAACAACAACCTTTGGGGAAATCTTCTAGTTTTCCGTAAAGTTTATAGCCCAATTTTTCATAAAATTCTGGTGCCTGCCAGGTAAAAGTATTGGTATAAGAAAAAGTACAGCCCCTTTTTGTCCCTTCTGCTTCGACGGCTGCCATTAACTTTCTCCCCCACCCCTGTTTCCTAATTGATTCGTCTACCCACAAAGAATCAATCTCCATCCCATTCCACAAAACTGAGGCAAGAACACAGCCTAATAATTTATCACTTTGGTCCCGCAAGACTATGGAGAAAACATCTTTTTTCCTAGGATGCCCTTTGCTAGCATGGTATGCCAACATCCCATCTACTAAGATTTTCCTATCTTCTTCTTTTAAATCCCCATCTTGAAACACCAGCTTGTATTCATTCATATCCAAATCATACACCATTGAAGTTGCGGACATGAAGGTCCGGGGGTAATCGGATGGAGTGATTTTGGAGGTAAGGGGGCGAGTTTTATAACTTTTTGATTAGGCCAACCCGTGAGTGTCCGGAAGAGTAAAAATCTTCGAAGGTAGCAAAGATTTGGTAACCTTGTTTTTGGTAAAAAGACGATGCCTCGTAGTCGGCCGTCCAGGTCCAAATATATTTGATGCCGAGTAATTTTATTTTTTCTTCGAGTAGACCTAAAAGCTTTTTGCCCAAACCTCGTTTTCGGTATGCTTTTTCAACTAAAAGATCACTTAGATAAAAGTATGGCGCATATCCATTTTCGATTTTTTGGGCTAAGCCACTTGAGCAACCAACAAATAATTCATTGTCGGTGGCGACAAATCCATGGCGTTGCTGGGTTTCCGGCGGATTACCAAATTCCAACCCATGTTCATCAAAAGCGGCCTGTTCCCGCTTGAACTCTGAGTCGGTCATATCACGATCGTCAAATTTGATGGTCATATGAGTTAGTCTATCAAAAGTTTGGCGGAGAGCTTCGGTTAGTCTTACAAACTTCTTACCTTTTTTTACTATAACACTTGGAAAACTTGGCCATAATCAGGGTGAAATTAATAATTAATAAATGGAGGTCAAATGAGCATTTTAGTTTGGATAATTTTTGGAGCGATAGTCGGCTGGATTGCCGATTTAATAATGAAGGGAAATCATGGAACGGTGGAAGATATAATTTTGGGAATTGTGGGAGCGTTTTTGGGAGGACTTATTATGAACATGATTGGGCAACCCGGAGTGACCGGATTTGATTTGTACAGCATAATGGTGGCGGTGATTGGCGCGGTGGTCGTAATATTCTTGGGCAGAGCTTTACATAGATAGTTTTTAATTTAATAATTTATAAGGAGTAAAAATGGACGGAGAAACAATAAAAAATCATAAAAAAAAGAGTGTGGCGATGGGCATTATTTCGACGGCGGCCGGAATAGGGTTGGTGATTGCAGCAACCAGAGCTTTGAGGAATAAAAATAATCGGAAAAAAATTGCCACCAAAATGACCGAGGTAAAAAATAAGGTTAGCCAGGCAATGAAAACCGATAGAAAAATATTACCCAAAACGCAGTAATATATGGTGCCAATCGGCTATCGGGGGTAAATAAATAAGTATTTATTAAGCGTAACCTGACTAGTCACATACGAGATTTTTTCGGCAGGTTGACTTGAGGTCGTCCGACCCGGCCCCCTCACAGATTTGGCAAATTCTTTTTAGTTCGTCGGTGATTGTTGAATTAATATCGGCGGAGTCTACAAACTGGAAATCGAAAGGCACTTCAAAGACGGGATCGACATCATCCCAGTCTGAACACAGGTGATCACCGGATAACGGCGCGCTACCAAAACGTTTTAAGACACCAAGTTCGGAGATATCGACGTTAAATCTAAAATCCGATAGTTTCATTTTTTGCCCTGACGGGTTTTCGGGTTTTGGTCCACCGTAATAAATCGGCGGATTCCACACATAGACCTGGCCACCATCATAAAATATTTGGGTTTTGAAAGAATTTTCTTCGGAAGTGGCACTGATGCGATAATCAGCTCTAATTTTGTCCCCGGACATATAAGTAAAAAGCTCGATGGTTGATTTGGGACTAATGACAACACTCTGGCATTTTATTATTTTTTGAGGTTTAATCTCATCGGTATCGGCAAGTTTGGTCTCGGTGGCGGGAGATTTTTGGATAGTTTCGGGCGGGGTAACTTTTTTTGAAAAAAACGATTTGTATAAGAAATAGAGAGCCAAAAGCAGGAATAGTAATAGAAATATGATCAGCCACTTGGGATTTTTTTTGTTTTCTTTGGTGTCTTCCATATGCTTATTGTACTACGGCAAAGTATTTTAGAGCGGAAAAATATATTATCTCTTTTCTTACATTATATTTGCACGACTTTTATTTCTATGACAGAAAATTGATTAAAGTTTTAATTATTAATTAATTTAAAAATATGGCAACAATTGTCAATACTCCCTCTTCGGGGGAATCGAGTGGCGGTATGGGAATGTTTTTGACCGCAGTTTTGGTTATCGGTCTTATTTTGGTGGTGGGATATTTTCTGCTACCGGCAATAAGGCAGGGGGGGCAGACTAACACGCCTTCGATCCAAATCCCGGAGGAAGTGGATATAAATATTAATCAACCAACCCAGTAAAAAACTAGCAAGGTGGTAGGTCTCTTACCGATTTATTACTAAATCTTTGTAATTTATTAATGGGGCGAAATTATATTGGAGTATTAAAATTTTATTTAAAATATGGAGATGTTGGTAGGATTTCTGGTGTATAGTCTGGCAGTATATATAACTTCGTATGTTTTACCGGGGATTGTGATTAAAGACTTTTTTACGTCGGTAGTGGTTGCGTTGGTGTTGGGTTTGGTAAACACTTTTATCAGGCCGGTGTTTTTGTTTTTTACATTTCCAATAACTATTTTGACGTTTGGACTGTTTGTATTTGTAGTAAATGCCCTAATGGTGCTTTTGGTGGACGCTCTGATTCCGGATTTTGAGGCAAAAAGTTTTTGGTGGGCACTGGCTTTTAGTGTGGTTTTATCAATCGTCAGTTCACTGATATTTTCGGTAACTAAGGTTAAATAAAATAACCAACGTAACAAACAAAAATAATATAACAAATTATAATTATTTAGGCATATGAAAAAAACAATTTTATTTTTTTTGATAATTTTAATAATTATCGCGGCGGGTTTTCTTTTTGCTCCGAAAAATGAGGGCCAACCGAGTATCGTCAAAGAAGAGCCGGTACCGGGGGTGGATGTAAAACTGGTGGCCGAGGGTTTTGTGTCACCGGTGGCTTTGGTGCCGGCAAACGACGGGACTAAGCGGATGTTTCTGGTTGACCAAATTGGCTTGATAAAAGTGATAGATGCGGAGGGGAAGGTGCTCGAAAATAATTTTTTGGATTTGCAGAATAAATTGGTAACACTGTCGCAAAATTATGACGAGAGAGGGCTGCTGGGATTGGCTTTTCATCCTAGCTTTAGGGAAAACGGCCGGTTGTTTGTCTATTACAGCGCGCCGTTGAGAAGCGGGGTGACCGGAGATTGGAACCATACCAGTATTCTGTCGGAATTTATGGTTGATAAGAACAACCCCAATATGGCGGATCCAAATTCGGAAAAGGTCATTCTTCAGATTGACCAGCCCCAATCAAACCACAACGGCGGACATATCACTTTTGGGCCTGAAGGTTTATTGTACATTCCCCTGGGAGACGGCGGGGCAGCGAATGACGTGGGGCTAGGCCATGCGGAAATTGGCAACGGCCAGGACATTACCACCATGTTGGGGAAAATTCTGCGGATTGATGTCGATAAAGGCAGCCCATATACCATACCCGAAGATAATCCATTTGTGGACAAAGAAGGGCTAGATGAGATATATGCTTACGGACTAAGAAACCCCTATCATATTTCTTTTGACTCGGGAGGAAATAAAGAGCTTTTTGCCGCCGACGCGGGGCAGGATTTGTGGGAAGAGGTAAATATCGTGACAAAGGGGGGGAACTATGGCTGGAATATCAGAGAGGGCAGCCATTGCTTTGACCCGTCGAATGCGGAGCAATCAGCGGTGACTTGCCTGAGCACAGGACTTAACGGTGAGCCGCTTTTGAATCCGATTATTGAATATGGCCATATGGGAGAGGGCGGAGGAAAGGCGATTGTGGGCGGATATGTTTATCGGGGGGAGGCAATAAAGGAACTTAATGGGGATTATGTTTTTGCCGACTGGAGTCGTGACTTTACAAAGGGTGACGGCAGCCTGTTTGCGGCAAGTTTGGATAATGGGAATTGGTCTTTGAGAGAATTAAAAATTTCTAATGGTCAGAATAGCCGCTTGGGACTATTTATAAAAGGAATGGGCCAGGATGAGGATAACGAGTTGTATCTACTAACGACAGGGACACTCGGCCCTTCGGGCGAGAGTGGAAAAATATTTAAAATTTTATCGCCGGGAAGTGCAAGTACCGGTGAAAACAAGGAGGCAGAAATGGAGGAAGAGAAGGTAAGGATTAAAAATTTTAAGTTTGAGCCGGAGACGATAACTATACCCAAGGGGACAAAAGTTACCTGGGCGAATGAAGATTCGACTCCGCACACAATTGCCAGTCAGGGAAATTTTGAGTCGAATACTTTTGATCAGGGAGAAACGTTTAGTTTTACTTTTGAGGAAACCGGAGAGTTTGACTATATTTGCGGCATACACCCGGAGATGAAAGGTAAGGTAATAGTGGAGTAAAATATAAAGCAGAATATTTATTAAAAAAATCATGAAAAAATATAGTGAAGCAAAAAAATATAACTTTTCGGAGCTAAAGGGAATTTCCCAAAAAACCATGGATGAACACTATGGGAAACTTTATAGCGGCTATGTCAAAAAATGGCAAGAGATTCAGGACCGGCTGAAGGCAACTGATAAAACAACTGCCAATGCGACATTTTCCGATTTGCGGGAAGCGAAACTGGAAGAAGGATTTGCGGCGAACGCCGTTCTATTACATGAGGCATATTTTGATATTTTGGGCGGAGACGGAGTCCCCGGGGGAGAAATCCTTCAAAAAATCTGTGACGATTTTGGGTCGTTTGAGCAGTGGCGAGATGAGTTTAAGGCACTAGGGCTGACGGCCCGAGGGTGGGTGATATTGGCTTTTGATTTTAACGACGGTAAATTACGTAACTATATCGCCGATGTCCACAACCAGGGCGGGATTTGGGGTGTTTCACCTGTTTTGGTAATGGACGTTTATGAACATGCTTATTTTATCGATTTCGGGGCTGACCGGAAAAGCTACATTGAAGCCTTTTTCCAGAACGTGAAGTGGGAAATTGTGAATAAAAAATTTGAGAAATACTAAAAAGAGAAGGAGGTGAGATATGAAAAAAACAAAAAGACACCTGACGACAGCAGAAGCAAAACTTATCGGCAAACGATTGGGCATTAAGTGGGATAAATTTGATATCCATCAGTTTGAAATAGGGATGAAAGTCGAGTTGGAGCATGGGATTATCAGCCCGCTGACAAATGTCACAAATGACGATCTGTTAACGACAGGAAAAATTGCATTGGCCCATCTAAATGAAATTCCCGACTATTATACCCGCCTTTTAAAAATGGAAAAAGAAGCCGAGAAACAAAAATAATCACACCGATCGCTTGTTAGAATCGATCTGAAGGAATTTATAACTGAACTTCAGGTGTGGGGATGGCGGTTGACTGAGGAACTTGGGTTTCTTGTGGATTTTGCGGGATTTGAGTGTCTTGAGGATTTTGAGGAATTTGGGTTGCCTGGGGATTTTGCGGGACTTGAGTTGATTGTGGACTTGGTGTAGGGATGCTTGACGACCCATCATTGCTACTACTAAATATGGCAAACAAAAACATTATTACCACAACGGCGCCGAGAATCATCCATAGGAGCGTATTATTGTTTTGGGCGGTCTGGCCTGACGGCGTGGTGTTGTAAATTTGATCAGTCATAAAATTTTGTTAAATTATTAATATTAATTTATTTTTAAGTTTACTTTGACAGATAGCTCCATTCTGTAAACCAGATTACAGGATTTCCGTGATGGGGGTACCAGACTTTTTTAATTGGAATTTCAAAATTCAGCTCCTTGGGTCATACTCAGGACAGATTGGACTGAATTTTTTTTGGGCGGGATTTATTAGATTTTAAGCTCGAAAAGCGGGATGATTTTGAAACTCATTTATCAAGCGAAAGTGTGTATAGACAGTAGGCTGTAATTGTAGAAGCGTCTTTGATTTCTCCCGACCTAATAGCTAGTTTTAGTTCTTCTTCGGATAGTATCCTGTTTTTCATATCAGCCTCTGTGCCTTCGAGATGCCTATTCCCTTCTCTTATTTCTTCTACTAAAAAAACAGAATAGCATTGTTGACTGTGTCCACAGGCAAGCCATACTTTGCCAAGATTCTTTAACCTGCCAGCTTGATAACCTGTTTCTTCTTCGAATTCTCTTCGAGCAGCATCTTCCGGAGTTTCATCACCTACGATACTTCCTTGGGAAAATTCTAACGACCGATCTCCGACCGGGTAACGATCTTGTTCGACTAATACGAATTTATTATTTATCTTTGAAATTATCACAACAAAATCTTTTTTTACTAAAACATCGTATTCGCCGGGGTTGCCGTCTGGTCTAATTACTTCATCGTGTCTCAAAGCCAACCATTTACTTTCGTATACAAACTTTTGGGAAACTGTTTTCCAATTTGTTGCTTTATTCATAACAAATTGTAGCAAATGTCTAAAGTCTGAAATCGTTCTTTTTTAATGCCCTAATAGTACAATGGCTCCGGAGATCGAGCCCTTCAACTACGTTCGGGGTAAACTAGCTCAGGACAAGCCCTTCGACTCAAAAGATTTTTTATTTTGGCTGGCGGGTGAGCAAATTAATGGGTCGGTCTATTGAAAGTTCTTAGCACCCGTTCTTGATCCAAATCACTCGTCCAGTCGAGCTGCCGATCGGCTAATAAAGCCACACTCCTATTTATCTTATCTTCTTCACTTAACATAACCTGAGCATAACCTCTACCTCTATTTTTTATTATGTGTTCCAACAAATCGGATGTCGGCCTATCTAAAGCCTCATCGGGTAAAATCAAAATAAACTTTGCAATATCAATAAAGTGTCTTAGTTTTTCCGGAGGAAGATTGGCTAGTTGGCCTTGTCTTGCAATAAAAATTCCCATTGCAGATACTTCCTGTTGAAATTTTTCTGCTTGCCCGCTTCTTAGATCAGAATGTATAAGTAAAATTCCGCCAGGCAATTGGGCTTCAATTTCACCTAATTTTGTTTCGGGTCTTGGCTCTGCCATGTATTTATTATAAGGCAAAAGCTATAGTCTGTGCCACCCCTGATTTTGATATAAAAGCCCTGGGTGAAATATTGGCAAGATAAGACTTAATATCGCCTTTTTAAGCCCCGGCACAAGTGGGACCTTCGACTGCGTTCAGGGCAGATGAATTTTGGGGTAAATAGCGCCGCGTCCAGGTAAATAATTATTGTCCTTTTTCTTACATTGTATTTGAAGGATTCTTAGTATTTTGTAAGAGAATAGCGAATAAATATATTATTATTTTATTCTAAATGATGAGGTGGGAGGTAAAACCTAATATTCCCTCAATATAATTGCCAGACAAAGTCGAAAACATACGAAAGATTTTTGGGGGTGAGATTAAACAATGTTTGTAACTCTAATTACTTTAATTTTGCTAGCAAAATTACTGTTTGCCCCAAGAGTATATAGGTATACTAGATTTCTCCAATTTATATGAGATTTATTAAACGTAAGAGAACACTAGTATTTATTTTTACCGCCTTTACCGGGGCTGGTTTTTCGTTAAATCTGTATCGCCTTCAATCAAGTATTACTTTAAATTGGATACCACTGGTAGTAATTTTGGTTACGCTACTTCTAACTGTTCAGGGGATTATTACTTTGATGTGGATGCTCTATGCCTGGGAAGATCCCGACACTGTCAACAATAACAAATCTCCGGTTGAATTTGCCTATCCTTCGCTTTCTTTTACTGCCCTGGTACCGGCCAGGCACGAAGAAAAAGTTATCCGCGATACCATTATCGCTATTAATAAAATTAATTATCCTGATAACCTAAAAGAAATTTTGGTACTGTGTCGGGAAGATGATGTGAATACAATTAATCGGGCGGCGGAAACAATTACGGAACTTGGTCAAAAAAATATCCGCTTGGTCACCTTTGACGGGTTTCCTATCAACAAGCCCCATGGTCTAAATATAGGTCTCTGGCAAGCGAGGAATAGTGTGGTGACAATTTTTGATGCCGAAGACGAACCCCATCCTGACATATATCAAATAATTAATACGGTAATGATCCGCGACCGGGTAGATGTGGTTCAGTCGGGGGTTCAGCTGATGAACTTCCGATCCCATTGGTTTTCTGCTTTAAATGTTATGGAATACTTTCTTTGGTTTAAGTCGGGACTTCACTTTTTTCTAAAAATCGGCCAGGCTACTCCACTGGGTGGCAATACGGTATTTTTTAAAAAGGAATGGCTAAAGACTGTGGGCGGTTGGGATGAAAATTGCCTGACTGAGGATGCTGATATCGGCATCCGACTGGCTCTGGCAGGGGCTAAAACCCGGGTTATCTATGACGAAAAACACTCAACTCAGGAAGAAACCCCACCAGACCTGGCCGGATTGATTAAGCAAAGAACCCGGTGGAATCAGGGATTTATTCAAATCTTACAAAAAGGTGACTGGGCCAAACTGCCTAGTTGGCGGCAACGACTGGTGATCTTGTATGTTCTTTTCTCCCCGATTACTCAGGCTCTGTTTTTACCATACATTCCGTTTAGTTTTTGGGTGGCTTTTACCCAAAAATTACCGGTATCGGTTTCTTTGTTGTCCTTTGTCCCCTTGTGTTTGTTTATCCTCCAAGTTCTAATTTCTACCGTTGGGCTGTTTGAGTTTACCCGGGCTTATAAGCTAAAGTTTCCTTTTTGGATGCCTTTGGTGGTCATATTTACTTTTATCCCATATCAAATTGCTCTGATGTTTTCTTCGTTTCGGGCTCTTTACCGGATTATTTTTAATAATAATAGTTGGGAAAAAACTCAGCATTTAAATGACCACCGCCAACCGGCACCGGTTTTGGAAATGGCCTATGTTAAATAATCTCAAGACGAACTATTTTGGGGTGGTGGCGGTGGCGATCGTGATGGCTATTTCACTGGTATCTCATGGCTTTAATATGTTTCGTTTCCCATATTATGAGAACGATGAGGGAACGTATATGTCTCAGGCTTGGTCGGTGCTAGAACAGGGAAGCTTGGCCCCCTATACCTATTGGTATGATCATGCCCCGGCCGGCTGGCTGTTTCTGGCAACCTGGGTAAAACTAACCGGTGGTTTTTTTACTTTTGGAACTTCAGTTAATTCCGGTCGGGCATTTATGCTAGTACTGCACCTTTTTACCTCGGGGTTGTTAATCTATGTGGCGAAAAAACTAAGCGGTAGCATTATCCCCGGTTTGATGGCAGTTCTTATTTTCTCGCTCTCCCCCTTGGGGATATATTTTCAGCGACGGGTATTGCTTGACAACATAATGGTTTTTTGGATTTTTGTGTCTCTGGCAATTCTTTTGAAAGACAAACTTCGTCTGAGCCAGATAATTCTTTCCGGATTAGTTTTCGGGATTGCCGTTTTGACCAAAGAAAACGCCATCTTTTCTATCCCGGCTTTTGTATATGCAGTTTATATTAAATCTCATCCTGGACATCGGAGTTTTGCACTAATCAAGTGGTTGGCGGTGGCCGGGTTTGTGGTCTCCACATATTTTCTTTACGCTCTTTTGAAAAGCGAGTTTTTTCCGGTGGGGGTAATTAATAATTTACCCCATGTTAGCCTGATTAGTAGTTTGTTACAGCAAGCAGGCCGCGGTAGTAGCTCTTATTTTTGGGACAAAAATAGCGATTTTTATGTCAATTTAATGGAGTGGATGAACCGGGATAGACTAACCATAATTTTGGGGGTTTTTGCGACGATTGCCAGTCTAATACTAAGTATAAAAAACAGGGCGCTAAGGATTCCTGCATATTTGTCTATTTTGTTTTGGCTATTTTTGTTAAGAGGAAAACTGGTTATCGATTTTTATATAGTACCCCTAATCCCCTTTTTGGCGCTCAATATTGGGATGTTGAGCTATTTTATATTTAGATTTATTGCTTTTCGAAAAAAGTTTATCTATGTACCTTTAGTTTTTATTTTTGCCGTGGCGGTTTCGGCCTATTTACTGACACATCCCACCGGTCAATATACCCGGGACGAGACAATATCTCAGGTGCAAACTATTGATTGGATTAAAAAAAATGTTTCGGGTGACTCATTTATTGCTATCGATTGCGCTCTTTACGTTGATCTACATGCGCCTAGGTTTGAGGGTGATACCGTTTTCCCAAATGCCGATTGGGTGTGGAAAGTTGAATATGATCCGGAAATACTGACGGGTAAATTGGGTGAGGATTGGAAGAACATTCAATACATCACGTTGGGCCATGAAGTCCTGAAACAGATCAGAGATCATAAATTTTATTTTATAAAAAAGGCTTTTGACAACTCAGTTTTGGCTTATGATTCTGAACGTAACACGACTTCGCATATCAACATAGATCAATATCTGAGTACCAATGGTGATTGGATGCGGGTGTATCAGGTGAAAAACAAAGAAGCTTTGATTCTGGATAGTTCATGGAAATTTTACAAAAGCAATTTTGTCATATCCTACGGCCAAGTTATTGATCCACAAGGTAATAACCGGACTACCTCTGAGGGACAGTCTTTGGCAATGCTACGAGCGGTTTGGCTAAACGACAAATACACCTTTGACGGGGTGTGGCAGTGGACGGTTGACCACCTGCAAAAACGGACTCAGGATAAATTATTTTCCTGGCTATGGGAAAAGAAGGGTGAAGACTATGGGTTGGCCGACTCTAATACTGCCGCCGACGCTGATTCGGACATCGCACTGGCGCTGTTGTTTGCATATAGACGTTGGGGGGGTGGAGCATATTTAAGTTCTGCCCGGGCAATCCTAAATGACATGTGGAAAAAAGAAGTGGTTTTGGTTAATGGCCGTTATTACCTGACGGCCGGGACCGATGCCGCCCGAAACGGGGGTTATTTGATTAACCCGTCGTATTCGTCGCCGGCAAGTTTTCGGATTTTTGCCAAGGTAGATCCCAGGCACCCGTGGGACAAGTTGGCCGACGATAGTTATTACTTGTTTAACCAATACACCCTTGTCCCAAACTGGATTCTTTTGGATAGGAGAAGCGGGCAGCTATCTTCGGCTAGTGCCTATGTAAACGACAAGGATGTCGATAATTATGGCTATGATGCCTTTAGAACTATGTGGCACGTGGCCCTGGACTCGATCTGGTTTAAAAATAGTAAAGCCACCGATTTTTTGGCAAAAAATAAGCCCTTCTTTTCTCAACAATGGCAGGAAAATCAGAGATTTTTTTCGGTCTACGAGCTGGACGGGGCTCCGGTGACCGGCTACTCTTCGGTGAGTACCGAGGTGGGGGCGTTGTCTGTTTTTAGCCAAACTGATGCCAAAATGGCCGCTGACTTATTTCAGAAAAATTTTGAAAACAATTTTAATTATGATGAGGGTTATTGGGGGGACAAATCCAACTACTACGACCAAAATTGGGCTTGGTTTGGCAGTGCTTTGGCCACTAACCGGCTGATTAATCTGTGGAAATAGAGAAATTAAGATATTTTCTACTTACCCCAAACACATTTATTTTTGTGACTACATAATGTCGCAATACACGGCTGACTAACACAACGACAGCCTGTGCTTACCATCTCCAGTCTTCCACCGATAAATCGACAAAAGCGAAAATTTCTATTAGAAAAATATGAAACAGATAATACGGCAACTATTACAATAACAATACCTGGGAAGATAAATTTGTATTTCACCAAATTATTATCTCAAAAAGTATATTAAGTGTCAGCTAGCTCCGGAAGGACAATGCCTTTTTACCCAAAAAATATTTTTATATATTTCCCAGATCTACGACGACTCTTTGGTTGCTCCAAAAACTGGATTGGTATATCAATTTCGCGTTGTCGCCGACGGGAACTTCAAAGGGCATTGAGCCGGTGACCTTGCCGCCCGGGGCTAACGTTCCGGAATTTAGGCTATCGTCTAAAGAAGCATATGTTATCCCCTCCTGGGCACCATTGGCATCCTGAACTTTGAAATCATACGGATTGTAGGAGACTTCACCCGTACCTAAATTTCTGATAGAAACATTAACGATTACATACTCTTTACCCGATTTGGGAGTGTTATAACCAAAACCTCGGGACCTTCTGACTGAATTTACTATAAATTCCCTGTCACCTAATTCTGTGACATCCCCGACTTTGGGGGTTAGCTCTTCCGGCTGCTCAGGGAGCGGAGTATTTGTGTCGATTTTTGATACCACTTTTGAAACATCAGGTGGATTATATTTTTTATTACCAATGCTGCCGATAATCCCAAGAACAATAAACATGGTAATTAAACTGGTAATTATCGGGTGCCTCCCAAATAGACCGCGCTGGTCAGTTTGGCAATGAGGACACTTGGTGGCTTCTAAATCAATTTCCATCTGACAGCTTTTACATTTTTTCATTTTGTTGAGAATTTATATTTTAATAAGTTTTTCGAATCCTTAACCAAATTATAAGCCAGGGGAAATGATTGTCAAGGAACCTATCGTGGCAATATGCTTCTATTTATGGGAATATTTGGTATTAGCGCTTGTCTGCCTCTGGCGGAGGCGGGGTGAGGGGCACTGCCTTTTATGAGCATAAAACCACAACAAATTAGGATACCTTTTTTTCGGGTAAGTCATTTACCGCTTTGAAAATAGCTTCAAAGCGTTCTTCTAGGGAGATGTTGGGATCATAAGTTAAGCTCAGATCCCGGGCGATAGCGGTTAGCTTTCCATATAGGGCGGGGTCGCCTTCATCGTAAAGACAATGGAGGTAGTCGTAACTTGGATGTCCGTGATCGTTTAGCCAGCCCTGAAGTTTGTCAATGGTGTTTTGTTGTTGGTTTGTGTTGGTGACCATAGAGGTAATAACTAAGTGATTAATTTTTAACCGCTAGGAAGTGAAATTAAGGCCAGAGTGCGACTAAAGGCTTGAAATTTTTTGTTTGTCATTTGATCTGAGGGTAAAGTTAAAAATGTCGAAATTGGATTGAAGATGATCGCGGGAGCTGGCTTTGGGGATGACAATTAAACCCTTGTCTACAAGATACCGGAGGGCAATCTGAGCGGCAGTTTTATCGTATTGTCGGCCAATACCAGTTAGAACCGGGTCGTCGGCGACATCGCCCTGGTCGAGGGGTGAATAGGCAGTAATAGTGATGTTGTTTTTCTGGCAATAATTGATAACATCCTTTGGATAATGATGGGGGTTGATTTCGATTTGATTGTTGGTAATAGGCAAGTTTAGAGCCCGGGCGGCGGAGAGGGTGTTTTGTAGCTCGATGATGCCAAAATTACTGACCCCAATGGAATGTATTTTTTGGTCGGAGACGAGTTTTTCAAAGGCCTGAAGCGTTTCGTTGATGTCTACTTCGGGATTGGGTGCATGGATAAGGTAAAGATCAATATAGTCGGTGTTGAGATCAATTAAAGATTGGTCAGCATTTGAGAGAACATGATGATAATCAAGCTGATCCTCGGGGACTTTGGAGGTAATGAATATATCAGACCGGTGGAAGTCTCTGATAGCCTTTCCTACTTCGGCTTCGTTTTGGTATTTCCGGGCAGTGTCGAAATGCCGGTAGCCGATTTCCAGAGCGGTTTTGATGGTTTCAATACAGGAGGTCCCGGTTAGGCCATAGGTACCAAGACCCAGAACGGGTATGGAGTGACCGGAAGACAAATCTATGTCAGGGACGGGGTTGGTTAGTTGCATATGTTGAATCTATGCCGACAATGTGGAGAAGAGCCTAGGAAAGGGTAAGAAATGGGAAAGAAAATATATAATTCGGAGGTGACGAATCCTTAGATTATCTCAGGACAGGTCCTTCCCTTTGGTGAAACGATTTTAAACTTTATCTATGGGCTGAAGTTTTGTTTTTTCTTTTTTAAAATGAGGAAGCCAAAAAATCCAAGGAGAAGTATTGCGGCGACAACAACTGTCGGGGAGATTGACCGTGAGGTGTTATTTATACTTTTAACATCATCAATTTTTCCCCACCCTGCATTTTCGGCGGCGATATCAAATTTTTCTATGGCTGATAAACCATTGAAATCCGCAGAAATTTTTTCACCGGCATTTACATCAACAGTTTGATTAGTCTGCTTTGATTTGAAGGTAACGACACCTTCGATAACTTTTATCGAAGAAGCGCCTTTAACTTGCTCCAACACTAAAGTAGTACCCTTGATACCGGCGACTGCTTGACCCATTTCGACTTCCATGGTGCCATTGGTGAGCATCTTCTTAAAATTTATCCACAAGTGACCGGAAACCAAACCAAGCTTTGTTTCCTGCTCCGGAGGGGTTTTAACAATAACTTCGGTGCTGGACTTTATTCGAAAAGTGGTCATATCTTCGAATTGAAGGACTGCAAAACTGTCGGCTCCGGTAAGAATATGATCGTTAACCAATAATTTTGCTTTTGGAGTAGCTGGTGTCCAATCTTGAGATTTACCGTCTTTGTAGCAGTGGGCCAGACTTACTTCACCGGTAAGGGAGTTAAAACGGGCCCGGGAATCGACCGGATCGTCATATTCAAAGCAACCGCAAATCACTTCTTGACAGTTGCTAACAGCAGTCCAGGAATTACTGAAATTATCGGTTTGAGTAAATGCCACATGATCAACCATTTTTTTGTCTTTCCAATTGGTTTTGTTTAATGTAAGACTGCCTTCGATGATACCGGCGCCGGAGGATTCGGAAATCGGTTGGGTGGTATAAAAAGTACCGCTGCCTACATAGCTTTCCGGATATTTCCACCCCTCACGCGGAGGAATACTAAGCTCATATGACCATTGGCCACTGATATGGCCTTTTTTATAGGTTCCACTTAGGGTAAAGACTCCGTCTTCGGGGGTAACTCCACCGATGAATTTGTCGGCAGAATGACGTTTGTTGTCGACAGTAACGGTTTTGCTAAAGGTGCCGCTGTCGGAAATATTCAAGTCTAGTTTGTTGGAAATTGCGTCCCAAATACCACTGACAGAAACTACGTAATATTTGTCCAGATCAAGTCGACCAAATTGGACATTGACGGTGGTGGGGGGAGGTAAAAATTTTTCGGTGTCAAAAGGAAACGAGGCAAAAGATGAGGTGGTGGAGAATAAAAAACACAGAAGACAAATGAGAGATGACAGAAATATCGGTATCTTGACCATAAGAGATTTTACACCCCAATTCCCGAATATGTCAGAACTGCCCCGACAGTACCGAAAAATTCGGACACTCCTTCGTTAAAACTACGGACGGGCAAAGCGTATTTCAGGTCAGAATGATAGGCGCGGCGGCCCGCCTGCAAAAGCTGGTGCCTTAGCATCTGCGGGCAGGTGGGGGGGCACTTCGTTACCTCAGTGTAAACTCTGCGCCGAGCGTTTATTTCAAGATATGGATAACATGAACGAAGTGAATTCAGGGCGAAACAAGGAATTTATTTATGGAACGATTTTAAAACCATTAATATCTTTTGATAAATGCCATACAAAGACAATAACTTTGCTTGTTCAGCTTTAGCTTCATCCCCTCTTTTAGAACTATCCAGGATAATTAATACTTTACCCTTTGAGCCAAAGACAAAATTTGACCAAGGCCGTTTGTTAAAATACTATTAATTTCTTTGACGGTTTTAATACTATATGTTGGTTTGGTTCGGTAAGGGACGTCATTAACATCTTTATTAAGATTGATAATTTCCGTGAATAAATAAATTTTATGCTGATGATAGGGAAAGAGAAGATTAAGACTCTTCAACGTCCGGTTATCCATGGCAAGAATTAATGATGCTTTGGCGGTGGTAGGGTAATCGATTGGAGTGGATATATGCCCAGACAGATCAACATTTAGTTCTTCAAGCAAAGGCTTTACCCGATGATAAACCTCGCCATAGTAGGTTATATTAGGGAACCGGACGGGTTTGTGGTCGATTATTGTTCCCTGGATACTCCTGGAAATAACCCGGTAATCAGTGCGGATTCCCTGTTTGATTAATTGCTGTGAAATCAGTTTTTCGGCGACAGCCGATCGAAGGATATTTCCCCGACAGACGCAAACGATCAGCTTCTTGTGGGACATAAAGATATTTTAATACAAAGCATTAATTATTTCGAATATTTCGATATGATAGACTTTCTGAGTTTATGTATAGCCCATTTGAAGAACTCTGTGAAATCGCAGATACAAACTTGAACGACTTAATTGGAGTAAAAAAGAACGCTGTCCGTATGGAGAAAATGGTGTTGGCGCTTTCAAGCGAGGATGACTGTTTGATAGTTGAGCGTTTAAAAAAAATAGGCAAGCTAATTAAATTACAAATACTATATGAAACATATAAGACCGAATTGGAAACAGATTCGGCAATGGAGTTTCTTGAAGGCGAGAAGACACTGGAAGCATTGATGTCTAAACGCTCAAAAACACTTATTACCAACGAAATATCTATTGGAAAAATCAGGGCAAACGACAAGATATTGTTTATCGGCTCAGGGCCGCTACCGATGAGCGCCATTTTGTACAACAAATATGCTGCATGTCCGGTAGATTGCTATGAAAAAGATAAGAATAAGGCCAACCTTTCTAAAAAGGTTCTATCAAAACTTGGGCTATTGGGGAAAATTAATGTTTATTGCAAAAGTGGAGAAAAGTTAAAAACCGACAAATACAATGTAATCGTTGTTGCCTTGCTAGCAAAACCCAAGAATAAAATTTTCCGGGCGATATATGCGTCAATGAAACCCGGCACCAGAGTAATATGCAGGACTTCAGACGCAGCCAATAAAATTCTTTACGAGGAGACTGATGAGAAGTTGTTTAAGAAATATGGCTTTTCCAAAAAAAATAAAGCCGATAAAAACCAGACGGTTTCATCGGTATTTTATTTAGGAAACTAAAACGACGACCTATTGACAGAAGTTATCTCAACTGCTCGAGAAGTGGAATGATTTTTGAACTATTTTTGACTTTTAAAATATTCTTCGATCATGTGAAAAATTTGTTTTCTCATAATAATGGCATCCGTTTTGTACCCCGGTGTTAAATCAGGAATATTTAAAACCCGGGAAAATAATTTATTGGAAACGTCATCAATTGTATAAAATATATTGTAACCTTCGACAATATCAATGCCATTAAAAAATATATAGTCGAGTTTATTGTCGTTATAAAAACGAACTAAAGATTCTAATAAAACCTGTTTAAGATCTGTTGACATTCTATTAATATCAACCATCTCTATTTGGGCTATTCCAACCATTTTATCGGATATGGGTCTAATGGCAAAGTCTTGGCGAAGTACTTCATACAAATTGTCTGGAGATATGTTTGATTTTGCTATAAACATATCTTTTGTAAAATTATCATTTAAGCCAGCTACTGTTTTTAACCATTTTGCAACCTCGGTATCTCGGGGAGTGGTGACAGAATTCTTGAAATTAACCGTATTGGAAACTATGGCGGAGTAGAGATAAGTAGCAACGTTTATTGATGGAACTAAATTGCTTTTTAGATATTCTTCAGCGATTAAAGTAGAACAGGATCCAACAAGGTCAATGTGAACCTTGGCGTTTTTTAACTTTGAAACTTGTTCAGTAAGGCGATGATCAAATAATTCAACAATTTTTTCAACATTTATTCTTCGATCGATTCGGATTGGATCTGAACTATCAACTAAAATAAATTTATCATCTTCGATATAATTGCCCTCATGCTTATTGAGAGGAAAAAAGTTTGTATATTCCTTAACGAAATCTACTTCCAAATTTAATTCCCCACAGTAAACACCAGTGGAAATTCTTCCGATTTTGGATAAATACTCAGTATAACCTAAGATACAAGCAATACAGTCTAAGTCCGGGTCGCTGTAAGAGGTGACAAAAAGCATGACTTATTTTATCAAAGTTCGAGTCTATTCCCGAGTAATGAGTTATTCGGATAAATTTGGTGCCTAGAATACAGTGCTCCGGGAGTACCGAATCCTTCGACTTATTCTGCAAACTCATGATGAATTCGCTCAGGACAAGTCCTTCGACTGGGCTCAGGACAAGTCCTTCGGCCTAGCTCATGACAGGCAATTCGGATCTTTCGACTCCGATCAAGACAAGCCCGAGTAGCTATTTCAACACATTGATAACATGAACGAAGTGAATTCAGGGCGAAACAAGAAACTTATTTTTTGGGCGGGATTTTGAAAATTTTTTTGGCGTAAAGGGGAACGATTTTAGTATTTAAAATACCGCCGTGAATTAGTTTTGAATTTCATGGTTGTGCTCCAACCCCCGGGCATACAACCTTGTTGACCACGAACCTTGATGTAATAAGTTGTATTGGGTTTAAGATAATAAATAGTGTGAGATTGGACACCTTCGCGGTGTAAAGTGACTAGTTCTCCATGCTGTTCAGCAGTGGGTTTCGTTGAGAAACTAACATAAAATTGGCTGGTATTCGAAATTGGAGTAAAAAATAATTTGGCGGTTTTGGAAGTAGTGTTGATTTGAAATAAGTCCGGAGCAGAGGCAGGAACTTGATCACCACAAATGGGAGGGCCAGGAGGTGAACTAGTGGACGAAGAAGATGATGAGGTTGTTTCAACAGCTTTAAAGGTAGTGAAATGGGCGGCATTAAAAGTTAGTGTCTGAGCTGAACGGTCATAAGAGAGACCGGAAACGATACCGCTGTCTCCCGATGAACCATCCGTATTAGTAACCTGGATAGTCGGATTATTTAAATTTACGCCATACATCGTTAAAGTAGCGTTGGTATCAACTAATGCTTTAATGTCTTCAGCATCAAGACCGATTTGATTGGTGGTGTTCATGTCAAGTTTTTGGCTTAGAATTGGCAGCCAGCTTAAAGAATAGCGGTCGGTAAAGTTCATGGTCGAGAGAAAATCGATCCGGCCTTTACCGTTTATTTCCAAATATAAACCGGTAATTTTAGTCCAATCAGGCTTGTCGGCCAAATTAGTAGTAATGCCACCATTGGCAAGTAAGGTGGCAACCGCAGAACGAGCAGGACAGTCACCAAAGCCAACAGCTCCGCACCAACCTGTCGTTGTCGAAGCGATGCTCCACGCATCAGAATCATGACCATCAACCTGATAGGACTGGGTTGAAGCAGGTAATGTGGCACCGGCATCGTTGGCTTGGGTACCACTATAAGTGCCGTAAGAAACAGAATAAAGTACTGTGCCATCCCCTTCTTTCCAGACTAGTTTGCCACCAGCGGTATCATAGAGGGTACTGCCAATGTCGTTGGTTAAGAGAGCGGTTTGAGGAATAGTACCGGCTAGATCAAGAGTATCAAGGAGAGTGTCGGTAGAAGAATAAACTTCAAGAGTGCAACCGGCAAGGCTTAATGGATAATCGGAAGTATTGATTAATTCTACAAATTGACCAGAAGTAGCGGTGGGATTGAACTCGGTGACAAAAGCACGATGATCAAGAGTGGCATGATCGGTACCGTCGCATTTTAAAGTAGCCGCTTGAACTGCAAAAGGAGCCAAAAGAAAAAAAATAAGAAGAAGAAAAATAAAAAAAACCAGCGATTTTTGTGACATCCTAAATTAGACTAGATCTTAAAAGTGATGTTGTCAATATTACAAAATATTTTTCAGGTTAAATGTGAATTGGCTCCGGGAGTACCGAAAAATTCGGACCCTCCTTCGTTAAAACTACGGACGGGCAAAGCGTATTTCATCAACGCCCTACCGATTGGAGGACGGCGGAAGAATGATAGGCGGGGGGAAACATTCTATTTACTTCGGGTTTTGTTCGGCTTATTATTATTTTGTGATTCCTTATTTTAAAGAAAAAAACTTTTGTTTATATCAGGGAGATTGCTTGAGCGTTTTAAAAAAAATTAAAGATAATTCCGTGGATATGATATTTGCAGATCCCCCATATTTTTTATCCAGTGGTACTTTTACGTGCCAAAATGGAAAAATGGTGAGTGTTAAAAAAGGTGAATGGGATATGGGTAAAGGATTAGAAGAGAATTTGAAATTTCACATGGCATGGATTAAGGAATGTAAAAGAATATTAAAACCAAATGGAACAATTTGGATTAGTGGAACTTATCATTCAATTTATCAATGTGGTTATGCTTTGCAGTTAAATGATTATCGAATATTAAATGAAATTGTTTGGTACAAACCCAATGCTTCTCCAAATTTAAGTTGTAGATTTTTTACAGCTAGTCATGAAACTTTAATATGGGCGAGGAAAGAAAAAAAAGGTGTGCATATTTTTAATTATGAATTGATAAAAAATAATGACTGGCCTAATGATTTTTTAAAAAAGAAAGGTTTTCAGATGAGATCGGTTTGGGCAATTTATACCCCTAAAAAGGCGGAGAAAACTTTTGGGAAACATCCAACACAAAAATCTTTGGACCTGTTAAACAGGATTATTTTGTCGAGTACAAAAGAAAATGATATTGTTCTTGATCCGTTTACGGGCAGTTCCACCACAGGGTTGGCAGCAGTTGCACATGGCAGAGAATTTGTTGGAATAGATATTGAAAAAGAATATCTTGACCTATCAATAAAAAGATTTGAGAAATTATCGAAGGAAAAATCGGGATCAGGTATATAATTGGTTTTAAATGGCAAATAGTGTTTCATGGAAAAAAATTTTTGACGAATATAAAATTCTTGAACATAATTTTGATGATTCGCCATATCCAATATCTGCAACTCAAATAAAGAGGGCCTGTCAAAATTATAAGGAAACAGGAGAAAAGGAAGTGCGTATTTTATGTAAACAAGATTGCAGACACGACAGACCAACTATTTTCAAAGAAAATAATCTTTTTCTTCTACCAGTTAAAAATGGATTTTATAATATAATCAAGGGTGAGGGCTATACAGATATTCCCCAAATTACTGGAGAAGTAACCAATTATTCGTCAAAGCTCAATTTTTCTCTCGAAACAACATTAGTTGGTAATTCTGAAATGCAACATTTGGATTATGCGTATGCCGCCAGTTTAATTAGAACTTTCACAGATGATCCAACATTAGTATTAACTATTAGGGGAAGAAAATATACCCCTGAATTTGATTTCTTTGTGGGGAAACAAAAAATTACAGTTTCAAGTGTCCAAACTGAAGTAGATGCTGGCTATGAAGGAAAAGAGCAGATTGTATTAATCGAGGCAAAAAATTTTAGTGCTTCAGACGTAATTATTAGACAACTTTATTATCCGTTTAGACAATGGCAAAGTAAGACCAATAAAAAAGTGATTACCCTGTTTTTTGACAAGGAATTAAGTGAAAATATTTATTCAATTTGGCAATTTGAATTCGAAAATCCTGAAGATTACAACAGTATAAAATTAGTTAAATCTGGTAAATATCAGATTGTATAGCTAGTAATTACAACTTCTTTTATTTTGCCTCTTTTATTACCTTTACTGTTAATGGAACGTGCGGCATAAACTTCGTGAATATTTTTTTTGTATTTTTTATATAAATCCAAAACCAGTGGGGCGTTTGAATTACTAAGCATAATGAAACAGCCCCTATTTGCCAATTCAACATAAATATCTCTCAATTTTCTTTGTTCCTCGGGACCGAATGAACTTTTAGAATAACTGGTGAAGTTTGACGTAGCGTTTAGGGGGCAATAAGGTGGGTCGAAATAAATAAAATCCCCTTTTTTACATTTATTTACAGACTCCTCAAAAGCCAGATCGGTTATTTCCGTATTTTTTAGGGCGTTTGAAACGGCTAGAATGTTTTCTCTATCACAAATGGTGGGGTTTTTTTGATCACCAAATGGGATATTATATTGCCCCTTGGAATTCTCCCTGTACATGCCGTTAAAACAAGTTTTATTTAAAAATATGAGATAGGCAGTTGTATTTAATTTATTAAGTTTATCGTTATTGTATATTTCTCTTTTTTTATAATAATCTTTTTCCTGTTCTTTGAAGGAAAGTTTTTTGTAGTTCGATTCCATGATCCCTAGGAGAGAAATTAATTCTTTGGGGTTTTGTTGAATTTGTTTGTAGGCGGTAATTAACTTGCGGTTGATATCATTTATCGAAGCAAACGAGATGTCTCTTGATTGTTTTAGAGAAAAGAAAAGTGCTCCTCCTCCAACAAAAGGCTCGTAGTAGCGGGTAAATTTTTTCGGGAGATATTTTTCCAGTTCAGGTATTAATTTCCCCTTTCCACCTACCCATTTAATAAAAGGTTTTGCGTTCATGTTTTATCTTTATATTTTACTTCGCCGGGTTGCTTTTATTCTACGCAGATTTAACAAGCAAGCGTTTGCCGAAGGAGAGTTCAAATCAGAGAAGAAATGAAAAGTAAAATTAACCCCGGAACAAAGAGAACTTGCCAGTAATTTCTTTTAATTCAACTGTTGTACCAAACAAGCAAATCCCATAGTATTCTAAATCCTGTTCCGATGATAACTTGGTTGCCCGGACTTGTTCTTCTGATGTGCCAACTGTCATGGTACTGGTGAAGTCGGTAAAGGGAATGCCCCTTTTAATTGCTTCGTTTCGGATAGTTCGAATTTTGTTGGAGTTATCGGCTTGAAGAACAATAAAAGGAAAATGGGAGATATTGGGGTGCTTGCCACCATCCTTGTCTTCATATTGCAAAAAGCACATTTCGTCTTGTTTCCCATACCCACCTGCTAAACCCGCAGTCATATGGCCTAAGGCGTTCATAAGTTTGCCGGTTTCAATTTTTTTATTTAAAACAGCGACAAATCTTTTTGAATTTTCGTCGGGTAAATTGTTCATATTTTTTTATATATTATATCCCAATCCCGTTCGACGAGTGGAATGATTTTAGAACTGATAATTCATTTCGGGAAGACATAAATCAGTATCGTCTGTCTTTATGAATTGTGATTCGTACATAGGTGAATACCATACCCTCTCGTTTACAAGCATAATGGGCAGCGAAAATAATTCATTGCATAAAGGCGGGTAACCCATGCCTTCTAGTCTTATTTTCGATTGCCCTAGAAACCGCAGGCCATCTTGTGATATCAAATAATTCCAATATTCCAGCCGTCAAAACATAATCACTCCGATAAATATCACAGGCAACATGATCAAATACCTCCATTGCTCTTGTTAGATGGCTTCTTAACTCGTCGGTTGCTCTTTGAAAATGATTATGAGTTGGATTTATTCCTAGAAAATTATAGTTCTCCATTAAGCTTTGGGTCATTTTCTGAGGGTCAATTCTACCGCCCTCACCTCTTCTGGCCAAATAGTCAGCCAGCCCGGCCATATGTGCAAGTAACTCATCCTTAGCTGCCGCATAAGCCTGATTAGCCATCATTGTTAATTCCAGTGCGTGTTGATCATACGCCTCAACTCCTTCTGTTGTGTCAAATCTGAAACTATTATTTAGGATGTCTACATATCTTTTCTTTAGATTTTCAACCCCTTTCTCATCGGTGTAACCCTCTGTAAATTCTTCATCAAGAATGTGACGGATATCATGATCTACTTCATGAGCTAATTTTCCATCAGTATTAACATGTTTAATCATTTTCTCAAAGTCACTAGTCACCTCAGCGATTGGGAAAACTAAAACTCGGTATCGACTAACCCGCGATTCTTCCCACAGCGATGGAGATAACCGCCCCTTGAGTAAAGCACCACCGGTCTCAGTCTTTCCTTCGCGAAGATTTCCAAATTGTGGAAAATCCTCCCCATCGTCATAAATGAAACAGACTCCGACTCTTCCATGAAAAAATACACCCAGATTACCTTGTGGTTCCTTTTCAAATAAATCCCTATAAAGATATTTGGCCACAAATTTATTGTATTCAACACTATCCATTGATGTTTCTTTGTCTACATTGGGAAAAAGATTAAAATAAGCAGTTTCTGCTCGTCCCATCGCTTCTGATAAATTTTGATCATATTTGTCCCACCGATCAAATACTCGCTTCATCCCATCAATTTCCCAATCGGACAATTCCGCTTCTTGAGCATGAGCAATGGCAGAAACCCGAATATCCTCGATAGAATCCACCACATTCATCGCTTCAACACTCTCTCTTCTTATACGACTCACCTGTTCGAGTTGCGCTATACGAAAGTCTAAACTGTTTCGTGGAATCTCTTTTGGAATCGCATATGGAGCTTCTTTGGGCTCTGCCAGTACTATCTCCCCGCCAGTTTCTGCCATAAATAAGTATATCAGTACCTAAAATTATTCTGACTCCACCGCGTCCTTCGGATTTTCAGCTCGCATTGAGCTCGCCGGAATGCTCCCCCGCGTGGATTCGGACCACGAACCTACCGCTTAACAGGCGGGCGCTCTACCATTGAGCTACAGGGGAATGGTATATGTTGTTTTTAAATTCTAGTCTTGAGATATTTTCTGCCAAAACCAGTTTTTAAAGTTTTCTCCCTTTTGATAGCCAACTCTTTGTTGGTGCAACCTTCAAAATAGACTAATATGACCGGAAGTCTATCGCGAGTGGCAATTACTTTGCCGGAATTGTGAAGTTTTAGCCTATGTTTAAGATTATTAGTGTAACCAATATAGATTCCATCATCTTTTAAACTCCTTAATACATAGGTGAAATAAAACATAATTTAATGTTACTACCATTGACTCGCCCGCAGGAGCTTCGCTCCAGCTTTCGCGAGCGGGGCTACAGGGGAACGTAAAATTTTTCTTTGAAAAATTAACGTTCCTACAGCGTTTTCCGATTTACCGGAATTACGCTGGGAATAATTAATTCTTTGAGAAAAATTATATTAAAGAGCGAGAGGGTCGTATGGGATTATATCATCGAAACTACGCCGATAAAATACCCTTTATTCGACCTTTTATTAAACTGAGGCAAGAGGTTTTAAGATTGCCGCAGTCATTCCTTCCTTCGCAATGACGTGTTGACTTGGTCTAGAGGTTTTAAGATTGCCACTCCTTCCCTTCAACTACGTTCAGGGTAAACTGGCTCAGGGTCGCAATGACCCTCCTACGCTACCGACTTTGCCAAGGCTACGGAGGGCAAGGCGTAATGACGTTGGGGGGGGAAAAAAAGGTGGTAGGACGGGGTTATTTTAGTTCCTGATAGAGGGCGTCTAAAAAAGCAATTTTGGGGAGATCTTTTATCTGTTCGATTGTCACCCACTTGTAATCATCGTGTTCTTCGGGATTTAATTTGATTATCCCGCTTTTATACCGGCAAGAATAAACCAATTGGAACTGATGGCGTTCGGGGTTTGATAGGTGATCGAAGCAGAAAATTATTTTTTCGATATCTACCTCTAAATTAACTTCTTCCCTGATTTCCCTACTTAGGGCATTGACAGCCCTTTCATCAAAATCTATGGACCCGCCGGGAATATCCCAAACGTTTGACATATAGTCGTTTATAGGTGAGCGGTGGGTGATTAAAAATTTGCCGTCTTTTTTTATAAGACCATGGGCAGCGACTTTGAAATATGGCATGGGTAATTTTAACAGTTTTGTTATAATATCGGGTGTTATAAGGTTTAAAAAATATGAGTCCATTTAAAATAGAAATTGGGGGTGAACCCGGGGGTGAAGAGGTTGATTTACAGGTGGGTGAAGAGGAATCCACACAAAAAGTCCCGTGCGAATTTCAGGTTAGGGGAGGCCAGGGCTTTGTGGCGGCTGGAGCTGATTGGTTTGCGGGCGGCAATGGCAGAGAAGGAAAATATTCTGCCCTTTTAGTTGCTTGTCCCGTGGATTCCATGAAAAGGTTGGTGGTAGGAAAAAACGAGTCTGATACCGCAGAAATGGAGTGGCAGAGATCCACTGGTCCAGTTTTGATACGAGTGACTTTAAGCCGAATTTTACAAGTGGTCGAAAAAGGGCGGTAAAAATCTAGAAACGGCTAAATTTTATTGTGTTACACGAACGGTTTTGGAGGGAACCGGGAGTGAAGTCATCTCGGGCAAATTGGCTTTGATGATCTCTTTGATTTCGTCTTTGGTGACAAAACCATCGGCACAATAAGTTTGGTTTTCGATGACCTTTTGGAAAACTTCACAGTTTAGACCCATACCGTATTGGTTACCCCCGCCCTGAGCGAGACCGGTCTGAACTTTTGGAACTCCGGAGGGCATTTGGAAGCCGGTGGGCATCTGAAAGCCGGAAGGAAGAGGGATAGCTTTGTTGCCAAGCATCATGCCCATACCAAGAATTCCCTGGCCTAGTTCGTCATCTTCACAAATAAAACCATAGAACTTTTGGGCGGTTTCACAAGGGATGCCTTTGGCAAGATCCTGACCGGATTCGCCCATCATTTGTCTGGTGCCGCCGTCGGAGGTGTCGGTGGTACCCCAACCCCAGGCTTTGGTGCCACTTGGCATTGGCATAACTTTTGGAGTTTCAGAGTTTTGTCTTTTCACGGTGGTGACTGAAGAACTACCGACGGGTAATTGTTTTAGAATATTTTGCCAACTGATGCCTAACACCTGGGAATTTTGGGTGGTCAGCCAGAGCTGAGCTCCCTGAAATAAGGCGAGAGCAAATAAAGAAAATGCGCCGAGGGCGATATAAAGACGATTGCTGTTTGGGTTCATATTAATAATATAATGGGCCAAATTTTGAGGGTTGTCAAGAATGAGAGTGACCGAGAATGCCGGAGGAGCAGAAAAATTACTTGAATTCAAAGTCTTTTATCTCTGCAGCCAGATGGGGCATGGTTTCCGTGACAAGACCGCGAACAACGGCAGAATATCGGCCTGTTCTTTCGGGGCCATAGCTTGGGGCATATCCTAGAATTAAAGTTGATTCAATCCTTTGGGATCCGGCTTCCGGCTGTTCGGTGTATGACCACTGGTCGCCGTCTAACCGATTCCTGACTAGAAACTCGGAACTGAAAAAATCGTCGCTGATCATAACAGGATCGAGATGCGCCGCTTTGACCTCCCCTACAACAAGCGAAAGAACGAAAAGCCGAGAGGCCTCCAGATTTGGAAATGATAATCTTAGCCAGCCGGAATTTTGTTTCAAACGGGTACCGGCAAACCATGGAGTCAGGTCTATTTTGTCCATACTTTCTACAACTTCCGCAGGAGAAGACGGGTAATTGGTACCAAAAATTTCGTGTAAAAGCGGTTGATCGGCGGGGGCGGGGGCAGTATGGATTTTATCGACTTCAGATTGTGCGGACATTTTTAAAAAGGTGACTTGCTGATGTGATTATTCTAAATAATCCATGAGCTTTTTTCTACGGGAAGGGTGCCTTAATTTTCGCAGGGCTTTTGCCTCGATTTGACGAATACGCTCGCGGGTGACATTGAAAATCTTGCCGACTTCCTCGAGAGTTTTGGGGGTTTCCCCCATCAAACCAAAGCGGAGAGATAAAACTTTTGATTCCCGCTCGTCGAGGCTATCGAGAACTTCCTCGATGGATTCGCGCAATAATTCTTTTGAAGTTTCTTCGTAGGGAGAGGGCTGGGTGGTGTCTTCGATAAAGTCACCTAAAAATGAGTCTTCATCGTCGCCGACCGGAGTGGCCAGAGAAGTAGTGTCCTGAGAGATCCGATAAATTTCTTCTACTTTTTCGATAGTAACCCCAACCTCTTCGGCGATTTCGTCGATGGTCGGCTCGCGGCCTAGTTTTTGGGTAAGGGCGCGGGTGGCTTTGTAAACTTTGTTGATGGTTTCCACCATATGAACGGGAATACGGATGGTTTTGGCCTGGTCGGCGATAGCGCGGGTAATAGCCTGACGTATCCACCAGGTGGCATAGGTGGAAAACTTGAAACCCCGGTGCCAATCAAATTTTTCGACAGCGCGCATAAGGCCTTGATTGCCTTCCTGAACCAAATCAAGAAAAGTCAAACCGCGGCCGATATATTTTTTGGCAATGGAAACAACAAGCCTTAAATTGGCATTGATTAAGTCAGCCCGGGCGACCTGAGAACCTTTTTCGATTTCTTTGGCTAATCTGACCTCGTCTTCGAAAACCAAAAGATCGATTTTGCCAATCTCTTTGAGATACATGCGGACCGAGTCGATACTGCCTTTGGGAGACAGTAGGGCCAAAAGATCGGCGCTATTGAGTTTTTGTTTTTCGGCCTCGATGGCTTCTTTGGATTCGACTTTGTCGAAAACATCGACACCACGCTCGAAAAGATAATTAAAAACATCATCTACCTGCTCAATATATTTTTCCGGCTCGGGAATAAGAGCGATGATTTCTTCGTTGGTAAGATAGTGGAGCTTTTTGGCCTGGGCGACTAGGGTTTGTTTTATCTTGGAAAAATCTAGGGTAGCTGGCATCGGTGTATTGTATATGAAATTATTGAGTAAATCTACCTTTTTTGGGACTGAAAAGCAGCAAGTTTTGCAAGTAGCTGGTTGTACTCGGACTCGATGCTTTTTAAATCGACTTCATCGTCTGAGTTTTCACTATTGGCAATAACCGTACTGAGATTGTTTAGTTTATCCTTTAAATAGATAATATTCAACTGGCTGATGGTCTTTTTTATTTCCCGGGTTTTTTTGCCGGATTCGAAGTTTTGAGACTCGGCGGCAATGAAAAGACTTTGAAAAGTATCCCTAATTTCGGGCGGAAGAGTATCGCGGAAGGTTTTGGGGTCAAATTTTTTGGTTTTTTGCAGGGTATCGGCGATGGTTTTGAAGCGGGGGGTGTCAAAAAGGGAGAGATCGGCGGCGTGTTTTTTGGCGACTTTGGAGGGATCCCGGCAGGAAATAATGAGAATTAAAAGAATTTCTTCCAGTTTTTCTTTTTTGGGAGGACCGGAGGGAGTGGCTGATACGGGAGCGGAAACGGTGATATTGGACTTGGAGTATGAGCTATATTTGGCCGACTCGGCAACCACGGCCTCTTCTTTGGAGCCGACACGGTTTGCCAGTTTCCCCAAATAATCGGATTTGGTAACAGCGTCGGAAATTCGGGCTAAAAAGGGCAGGACGGCGGCCATAATTTGGCTCTTACCGCGGGAAGTGGCAATACCAAAATTTTTGATACTGGAGTCTATAATAAAATCCCAGATAGGCACGGCCTTGGAAAGCCTGGAACGGAAAAAATCGGGATCGGCCTTGACGGCCTCGTCGGGATCTTTGTATTTGCCTTCTAGATCAATTACCCGGATGTCAAAACCGAGATTATCGGCCAATTCAATGCTTTTTTTGGCGGCATTGTTGCCGGCGAAATCAGAATCAAGACCAAGAATAAGGGTGTCGGTATAACGTTTGAGAAGTTGGAGCTGATCCTGGGTAAAGGCAGTACCTTTGAGAGCGACAATGTTTTGGATACCTATCTGGTAGGGAGAGATCATATCAAACTCCCCTTCGACGATGACAACTGAGGATTTGGTTCTTATGGCTTCTTTGGCTAAATTAAGGCCAAAAAGCATTTGGCTTTTGTGATAAATTTCGGTTTCGGGAGAGTTTATATATTTGGCCATGTTTTGATTGGGGGCGAAAGGGAGAATCCGGCCGGAGAAGCCCAAAACCCGGTCGCGATAATCGGTGAGAGCAAAGGTGAGGCGGCCCTGAAAGCGGTCGTAGAAACCGCCTGATTTGTACTGACTTTGGCCGAAGGTACCGGTGGATAAAAGCTCCCGGATGGTATAACCCTTTTTTTGAAGAAAATTGGCTATGAGCCTGGAATCGGTGGGGGCAAAACCAATTTGAAATAGCTTGATTGATTCCCTTGTTACCCCTCTGTCTAAAACATAATCAAGGGCCTTTTGGCCCAGAGGATGGGATAAAAGAATATAGTTGTAGAATTTGGCAACGTGGCTGTTGATTTCGATGAGGATTTTTTTGGCGGCTTCTTCGCGACTGATATCCTCATTTTGTTGGAGTTTTACCCCAGCGATTTTGGCCAGCTGCTCGAGAGATTCGCGAAAAGATATGTGCTCGTATTCCTGCAAAAAAGTAAAGGCATCACCGGCTTTGCCGCAACCAAAACATTTGAAAATTTGTAGCTCGGGAGAAACTAAAAACGAAGGGGTTTTTTCACCATGAAATGGACAATTGGTGACATAGTGGCGGCCCCTTTTTTTTAGCGGTAAATATGCGGATATTACATTGACAATGTCTATTTTTTGCTTGATTTCGTCGACCTGATTTTCCACTGAGTAATTGTAGCATTCAAACCCTAACCCTACCCTTTCCCTTGACAGGGCAAGGGATAATTGAAATCAAAACATCCCCCTGCCTGCCGGCAGGCAGGGATTGCCACGTCGTTCCACTCCTTCCGCCAAAGGCGGAGAAGCGCAATGACGGGTAAGAAGCAATGACGGAAGGGGTTAACTGAATACGAGGAGGAGGTCATTTGGTTGAAACCCATCTATTATGCCTGAGTGACAATATCCGCTAGCGCCTGGCAACCATCTCTTTCTGGACTATTATAATTTGCTCTAAGAATAGGCTGTCCGTCTTTAGTGTGGGAAATAATGGTTACTTCGTTTCCGATCTGTTTACGAATTTCGCTTGCGACGGCTTGTCCATCTCGTCTACTAGTGCCCAAATTATCAGCCACAATTACAACTGCCCGTTCAGGAATACGAGGAATTAGCGCTAAAGCTTTTTCTAGGGAATCTGCAGTTTCACGAACACTGTGACCATTTCTTTCTAAAGTAGCTCTGGTTATTTCTATTTGATCGGGATTACGTTTGATAAGATAAGTTTCTGCGTGAGACGGTGACATGTATTGGTATGATACAAAAAGATGGTGGTAAAAGCAAGAAAGGGACCGAAGGTGGGGAGAGACAAATAATTTTGTAATCAGTAATCGGTAAGAAAGGTTTAGCCGAATTCGAGAATGAGTCCGTGCAATCCAAATCCCTCTTTAATTCTCCCTTTGACAAGGGAGAACATTGATTATTGCCAGGGGAGGGTTTAGCCGAATTCGAGTAATAAACCAAAAGTAAGAGATACAAAGATAAGAACTGCAAGAAGGAAGGTGACAGGTCGGGGATTGATTCTTAGGCGGATGGCGCAAATCATGAGAGCAGAAACATATATGGTGATGGCGCCGGTAAGAGAAATTACCTGGATGAAGGGGACGGAAAATAGAAAAAGGCTAAGAAATGGAATAGCCAGGGGAAGAATTTGCGAAACAGGTTTTGAGAGACGGAAGTCACGATAAAAGAGCTCACGGAAGACTAAGAGAAAATTGAGAGAAGCTTCGTAGGTAATTAGAAGTCCAAAAACCGCCAGGCATCTCCCCAACCAGGGAGAGACTTTGAAGATGCCTGTGATCGAATCTACGGACAGAGAAAAACCGCTAAGCCGAATAACGGAAAAACTGAAAATTAAATAAATTAGTGAAACTAAAAGCAAACCGATAAGGGAGGCCAGGACGGTGTGTTTGGATTTGTCGGGCTGACCGCGAAAAAGCTCCTCTATTTCGGGAATTATAGTAAAACCACTGAGGGCAAAAATAAGAGAACCGAAAAAAGAAAAATTGGGGACAACCGAGCTGAGAGCCGGAGGAAGAGCTTGCAGGGCGGCAGAGAGAATTAGAAGAGGAACAAGAAGGATGGCGATGGGGATAATGTTTTCCAGGCGGCGGATGAGATCGAAACGGTAGAGATGGCTAAAAGCCAGCAGAATTATGAAAATCACTGAGGCGGCAAAAAGCGGAATATAGGGGAAAAGAATGACTAAAAAATTTGAGAAAAGCTTGATATAAGCAATGGTGGCACCAAGACCGAGCAGAAGAATATTGAGGGAGGCAAGAGTTTTGAAATTTTTGCCAAGATAGATTTGGGCGTAACCGGAAAACTGATGATCCCCGGCCGTGTTTAAAACAACTTCGAGATAAAAGTAATTTATGAAACCGGAGACGATGGTGAGAATTCCCAAAAATATCAGAGAAAAATAAAAATCCGATTTGTAAAAAAGATAAGGCAGGGCGAAAATTCCGGCGCCGACAGTGCCGTAAAATTGGAGAAAGACGGCCTTTGAAAAGCGGGACATTGGTTAAGTATAGAGTCTAAAAGTCTTAAAGTCGAAAGTCTAAAGTTTAAAGCCAGCATAAACAAATTAATAATTAACAATTAACAGATTTGTATCTGTAATCGGTAATCAGTAATTGGTAATTAGTAATCTGTAAACTGTAATTAGCCTTAGCTGTAAGCGAGTGCACTAAATCCCTCTTAAAATTTCAATTTGTCCCGCCCGTCGGACAGGCAGGAGCAATCTTAAAACAACTCTACTATTTCAATCCTGTAAGGATTGCTTCGTCGCCTGAAAGGCTTCTCGCAATGACGGGGGCGGAAGATTGCCACTCCTTCCCTTCAACTATGTTCAGGGCAAGCCCTTCGACAAGCTCAGGATAAACTAGCTCAGGGTCGCAATGACGGGGAAAAGGGAAATTAAGAATTTAAAAAAACAAAAAACCAGGAAAGCTCTAATTTCCCTCGAAGCGGCGGTGGCGGCGGTTGAACTCGATGGCGGCGTCGACAATTTTTGAGGGATTAAAATCGGGGAAATGATCTTTTTCAAAATAGAATTCGGCATAGGCGTAATTTATAAAAATATCGATTAGTGGTGGAAAAACTGACGGACGGAAAGAAGTAGATAGTTAGTGGCAGCCGAAACGAATAGGATGCCCTGCAATGCCTTGTTTGTGAGGGACTTTTCGCCTTTTTCTGTCCCGGGGGTGTTTGGATCGATTAGCTTTATACCTTCTTGGGTTTTGAATAGATTATTGGAGTGGCGGAGAGAAAAAACAGCCCTGTCGACGATAAAAAGAAGTGACATCTTGTCGGGGACACTTTCGTCCCTTCCGATTAAATCGTAATTTACTCCATATCTTAAATAGCATTTCATTGAATCGAATAAAATACATCTAAGCTGTGTGATATCGGCAGGCGGTAAACTCAAAATCCCCTTTAGCCCGAGTTTATTAAGAGGAGTACCTTCGACAAACTGCTGTATTCGGGCAATCCGGCTTGTCCCGGGAGCAGTACCCCCAACAACCAGATAAGATTGAGCGACTATGGATTGTCTGGCTTGTTCCCCTGCGGTCCTTAACGTCAACTCTTCCAGAGTCCGTAATTTTTTTGCTTCGTTCCAAGCCTGATGCGGAGTATGGTCCCAAAAATTGTCCTTGGCGACCTTGACCACTACACCTTGGCCACTATCCGGAAGATAAACATTGGTTGATTTAGATTCGGTAGTGTTGTGATGATGATTCAAGTCAAACGGTAATCCCTGAGTATCAGACGAACGGTCGATCGACATATCTGATGATATCAAAATTTGTTAATTTCCCCCGAAGCGGCGGTGGCGGCGGTTGAACTCGATGACAGCGTCAATGATTTTTGACGGATTGAAATCGGGGAAATGATCTTTTTCAAAATAGAATTCGGCATAGGCGTTTTGCCAGGACATGAAGCCCGATAGGCGCTGTTCACCGGAGCTGCGGATAATAAGATCGGGATTGGGATAGGGCTGATTTTGCAGATTGAGATATTTGTCGATCAACTGTTGATCGACTTTGTCCGGACTGATTTTGTCGGCGACAATGGCAGAAACAACGCGGGTAATTTCGTCTTTGCCGCCGTAATCGAGGCATATATTGAAAACATGATCGGTAAAGTGAGCGGTGTCGGCTTCGGCTTTGGCGATAGCTGAGGCCAAACTTTTGGGAATACGGTCTTTACGGCCACGGTGGATAATTTTTACTTTTTCTTTTTTGGCGGAGTCAATTTGTTTTTTGAGAAAAAGCTCGTAGAGCTTCATGAGATAGGCAATTTCTTCTGCTGACCGGTTCCAGTTTTCGGTGGAAAAACACCAGACGGAGACGGTGTGAACGCCGATTTCCCAACAAGCTTCGGTAACTTCAACAGCGGCATCAAAACCCTTTTTGTGGCCTTCGAGGGTATACATGCCCCTGGCTTTGGCCCAACGACGGTTACCATCGGGAATTATGGCGATATGGTGGGGAATTTCTGAATTTTCAGGCAAGGAAAGATTCCATTTTGATTTCATTAAAGATTACGTCGGATAAAATTATAAAATCATTCCGAGGCTTTGCGGAGCTTGGTTATTTTGAATAGATATGGAGAGACAATATAGAGAACTTCGAAAGTGGCCACCGATAACTCGAAGGCACTGGGAATGTTGCTAGTAACGATATATGCGCCGATACCAAGAATGACGGCGTTTTTGAAGGTTTGATCCATCTTGATTTTGTAAACTTTGTTGATTGCCTCTTGAGCGATAGAGGCTTTTTGGGCGGTATCGGAAGCTTTGGCGGCGCCGGTATAACCAGCGTGGTAGGTTGTGAGAAATGTACCAATGGCGGTGATTAGATTCATGGTACTGTTTTGACGGGTCAAATCCGCCATAAGAGTAACCCCCTGAAAGGAGGTGGGGAGGTGACGAAGGATAATAGTGGAGAGGATAAAAAGAGTGCCGCTGAAACCACCAATTTTTAGTAACATCCGGTTGTAGTTGATGCGGGCGGAGAGAATTTTTTTATTGCGCGAAAAGATAAATTTGACAAGGCGCCAAAGAAACCGGCCGAGAACGAAAAACAAAGTCATACCAAGCCAAATTTTGGCGATGGTTAACCAATCAAGGGCATAACTTTCGGTGACTTTGAAAAAAGGGAGGCGGAAGTCGGTGCCGCGAAGAGGATAGTCGGGATATTTGACGAAATCATAGAGGAGTTTTGGATCAAGGGGGGTGTTGTAAAAATCGATAAGAAATATCCGGCCGGCGGAAAAGAAGGCAATAGCATTGACAATAAAATTGAAAACATAAAAGACGATAGTGGCATCTCCCTTTCTTATCTTTTCGGTAAAGACGAAGTACTGGTCATTTTCTTTGGTATTTTCCAGTAGTTCCTCGAAGACTTTGAGCCTGGTGTCGAAGAAGTCACCTAAAAGACGGAGAGGCATAAAAGCAAGATTTTGGATAACACCGATAAGGAGGACGGAAACCCAGATTTGGCCGGTAAAGTTGTAAAGGGTAAAAAAGATACTGGCGTACAAACGAAAGCTGCCGCCGCGGAAAAACCAGATAAAAATGGCAAAAAGAAAAATTATGAGGGCGGAAGTAAGGAGTGGCAGCCAGAGACGGCTGTTGTCGATATTCCTGATTTTGGAGATTGATTGGTCGCTACCGGTATCCACTATGTGATTATAACGAATTACGAATTAATAATTACGAATTACGAATTATCAGGTAATCTGTAATTGGTAACCGGTAATCGGTAACCAGCTCAATTAAATCCACCCCTATCCCCTCCTTTGAAGAAAGGAGGGGCACTACTCGTCATTGTGAATGAATAGAGGGAATGTGACGATCTCGTGTTTCTTGCCGTAAACCATGCCTGCCGGCAGGCAGGGATTGCCACTCCGCCAGTTGGCGGATCGCAATGACGGGGTATGGAAGAAGTACTGGCTGAAAGGGCGAGTTTGACTTATACTTTGTAAGTATGGCAGAAAATAAAGAAAGACTGGGGGTAGGTGAAATCGGCGGGAAGCAAGAGACGAGAATGGTGGACGTGGAGACAGCGGCCAGAGCACCATTGCCACGGGAAGTGGAATCGTGGATGGAAAAGGTGGAAAAAGACCAGACGGTGCAGAAAATTGTGAATGATGACAGGACAGGACAACCGGTGATGACACCGACAGCACCGACGGATCCGGTGATTCAACTACCGATAACGAGAGGTACTTTTGCGGCAGGCTTTGGCAAGGCAATAAGCGATGCCGGAAGGTGGCTATCGGTTTTTATTTTCAGAGTGATTAAAATTAAGAAAGGAAAAGTTAAATTTAAAGACGAATGAACCCGGAAACTATTATCAGCCTGGTGACATCAATAATTGTATTTGCATTTATCGGGACGTTGGTGATCCTGCTTTTGGGATTTTTGGGGTATTTGCTGGTTTTAAGGTATAGATGGAGAGACAGAGAAGCCAAATCACTTGGGATGGTGACGCTGATGGTAGCAGTACCACAGGATAATGAGATAAAAATTGATGCCATGGAGCAGATAATTAGCTCGTTTTCGACCATGTACAAAAGCGCCAAGTTTAAATTTTTGCAAACCTATGTAGCCCAACCCAATTTATCGCTAGAGATTGTGGGAACGGCGCAAGACATTAGGTTTTATATTTGCACACCGAAAAAACTTCAGGATTTGGTGGAAAAACAGGTTTATAGTGTTTATGCCGGGGCTGACGTAAGACAAGTGGATGAGCCAAATATATTTACTGAGGATGGGAAAGTGGAATATGTATGGTTGGCACTAAAAAAGCTGCCGCATTACCCTTTGAAAACATATAAGGAAATTCCGACTGACCCAATGGCGGCTGTAACTTCGGCTTTGTCAAAACTAAGTACCGGGGAAACGGTGGCGATACAATTGGTACTTTCGCCGACTGACGGCAGTTGGGCAAAGGCGGGGAGAAGCTTTATCAGCAGTACTAAAAAGTCGGAGGCAAACCCGGAGAAGGCCTCGTATAAAGTGGATGCAAGACAACTGGAGGCGGTGGAGAATAAGGCGGGAAGACAGGGCTTTGAAACGGTAATAAGGATAGTGTCGTGTGCCCCGAGCAGCGAGGTTGCGAAATTAAATATTTCGAATATTAAGGCATGCTTTGGCCAATTTGAATCACCGTGGAATAAACTGTCGTCTAAAAAAATGTATCTTAAGTCATTTTTTGTGGATGATTTTATCTATAAATATCCGGTGGTGTATTGGTTTAAAAACAAGACCATATTGTCGACAGATGAGATTGCATCGATTTTTCATTTTCCCAACAAATCTATTGAAACACCAAATATTTACTGGCTGAAAGCAAAAAAGGCACCGGCGCCGAATGAGGCTGTGCAGGAGGGGCTGTATATAGGCGACAACGTGTATCGAGGGATAACTAAAAAAGTGTGTATGACAGCATCGGACCGGCAAAGGCATTTTTATATCGTGGGACAAACAGGGGTGGGTAAATCGTGGCTTTTGGCAGACATGGCGCTACAAGATATTAAAGCCGGGAAGGGGGTGTGCTTTATTGATCCGCATGATACGTTTGAAAGCATATTGGAGAGGATTCCACCGGAGCGGGTGGAGGATGTGATTTATTTTGACCCGTCGATGGTGAACCGGCCGATGGGCTTTAATGTGATGGAATGTGAGAGAGAGGACCAGAAAGATTTTGTGACTAGCTCGATTATTAACCTAATGTATAAACTGTATGATCCTTATAAAACCGGAATTGTGGGACCTAGGTTTGAACATGCAATAAGAAACATTATGTTGACGGTGATGGCAGAGCCGGGGGCGACATTTATCGAGATTGTCCGGTGTCTGACCGATCCGACTTATGTGCAGGCAATGCTACCAAAGGTGAACGACCCGATGGTAAAAAGATATTGGACTGATCAAATCGCCCAAACTTCGGATTTTCATAAATCGGAGGTGTTGGACTATATCGTGTCAAAATTCGGCCGATTTATTACCAACACGATGATGAGAAATATTATCGGGCAGTCGACGTCGTCGTTTAACTTTAGAAAAGCCATGGATGAGGGGAAAATATTGATTATTAATTTGGCCAAAGGGACAATTGGCGAGGAAAATTCGGCCTTTTTGGGATTGGTTTTAATCCCCAAAATTTTGATTGCGGCCATGAGCCGGCAGGATACGCCAGAGGCGAACCGGAAGGATTTTTATTTGTATGTGGATGAGTTTCAAAATTTTGCCACCCAGGATTTTGCCGTAATTTTGTCAGAAGCCAGAAAATACCACCTTAACTTGATCGTGGCCAACCAATTTATTTCACAGATGGATGATGAGGTAAAAAATGCCGTTTTCGGAAACGTAGGTACAATTTCGACTTTTAGGGTGGGAGTGGCCGATGCAGGGTTCTTGGTGCGGCAGTTTCAGCCGGAATTTAACGAACATGACCTTTTGAACCTGGGAACGGGAGAAATTTATATGAAGACAATGCTTAACGGTGTCCCCCAGTCACCATTCTCGGTGCGGGTGGCGGCGGTGGAAAAGAAAAAACCGGGGAACCCGAAACTGGCGGAGATGATAAAGCAGCTGTCGTCGATGAAATACGGCAGACCGAGAGAGATTGTGGAAGCGGAAATTGCCAAGAGAGCGAGATTCTAGGAAAAAACCCTTCCGTCCCGACTAAAGTCGGGACACCTTCCCTTGACAGAGCAGGCTAATACAAATTTATAATTCCTTAAGGCGGATGCCTTGCAATTTTTCTTTGGCTTCGATAAGCGGAAAATTTTTTCCTGACAAGAGAGCGAGATTCTAAGGGGGAATTTAAGAATTTTATTCGCCTACCCTATTTACTAGGATTTTGGCCTTGAGTCGGAGAGACTTTGGGAATCAGGGTTTGTAATATCTCGTGAAAAGACCTTAACTCTTCCCGAAATTAAACGGGCAATGCACTTGGATGGTTGTCCTTTTGTGTTTAAAAGGTAGAGATCGACTCTTTCTGGAGCTAACCGTGTGGCAGCGAAAGTGCCCGGGTGGTTCACTGCATACTGCTCGGCCATATTTGTCAGACCACTATTTGCAACCGAGCAAATTGTGCCGGGATCGGCGCCCCGATTGGCGATACCGCACATACCAATGTTAAACCCGCCTGGAATCCGATAACATGGATTCCCCGGATAAAAACAATAGGTATACAGTAATTGCATTGGTGGAGTAACTTTTCTTTCTGGATCAGCCATATTTTTATTTTATTTTTAAATTTATTATTCTTTTAATTTAATGTGGATGGATTACCGGGTGATTTCTGGTATCGGAATCTGTTCTTTATTGTTGATGACTCTGCCTGAACGCAGTGTGGCTAACGTAGTAACTCGGTCATGACCAGCGACGGTACAAAGATCGACTTCTGTATCGTTTACGACAAATGCCGCTACGGGGAGAAGACCTAAATCTTGTCTGTGTGCGGCAAGGTAACTATTGGCCATTGTCGTTAGGCCATTTTCTGCACGGCCACAGAATGTCCTGCCCTTATCTTGGGGTGTGGAAACACCACATAGACCAATATCTTTATCTCTAAGACAGGCTGTCAATTTAAAACAAGCAGGAGTTGCTAAAATAACCGTTTTAGTTTGGTCGCCCGTTTTTGCTTCTGGTGAACCATTGGGCATATATTTTATTAATAAAATTTATAATTCTTTTAATTTGATGCCTTTGGATTCTTCTTTGGCTTCGATAAGCTCCATGTATTTTTCGGTGGTGGAAATGCGCTTGTGACCGACAATTTGGGAAACTACGTCGATGGGAACGCCGGATTTTAATTGAAAAGCAATAAAAGTGTTTCGCAAGTCATTGACTTTGATACCCTTGATGTCGGCCTTGTTGAAATAGCGATTTAATAAACTTCTGATGTTACGGGCTAGAAGGTGACGGCCGGTTTTGGTAACAAAAACGCTTTTGGATTTGCTGTTGTAACGACCTTCATCGAGATATCTTTTTAGAGCTGATTTGGCGGAATTGTTTAGAGGAACAGTGCGGACACTGTGACTTTCGTATGAGTCGATGATAATTTCATTGTCTTTGATGTTTTCCAACTTTAGATTTTCGATTTCTTTGATCCTTAGACCGGCTTGAAGCATCAGCTCGACAATGGCGGTGGACCGGGCATCATTTCGGCAGGCGTCGCGCAGAGACCGGTATTCAATTGGTTTTAAAATTTTGGGGACATCATTTTCGTACTTGGGATGTTTTATTTCGGTGGAAGGATCGACAGAGATGAGGCCTTCATTTTTTAAAAAGGAAAAGAAATTTTTGATGGAGTTTAGTTTTCGACTGACTGACTTGGCGGTATAGCCGTTTTTCATTAAATCTTTTTTGAAGTTGTCAATATCGGTGCCACGAACGGCATCAACTCCGGTGATTTTTGACTGGGCCTTTAAAAAGTGGATCAGCTGATTAATATCACCTTTGTAGGCTACAATGGTGTTTGTGGACTTACCTTTTGTTAAAAGAGATTTGGTAAAAAGATCCAAGGTGGATTCAAGGGATAGATCGGGCATGTTGTTTATAATAGTTTACAAATAATGACTTATAGTACCATTATTAGGGATAATATACAATATATGTAACCGATGAAATTAATAAGTAATATTTTATTTGGCCTGGGACTGGGGATAATGATAATCTTGAGTCTGGGCAACGTGTGGAGACAATATTCCCTTTTGAGGGAGGCAGGGAAAGAAAATAAGGCGCTGGAGGATAAGGTAAGTAGTTTGCAGGATGAAAATAGAAAACTTTTGAGAACTATTGATTATGCTACCAGTAGCGCTTTTATGGAGAGACAAGCAAGGATACTACTGGGAGTGGGAACCAGTAGGGATTTTTGGATAAAAGGCCTTAAGGAGAAGAAATACACTGATGAGTTTTTGACTAGATAATGCCGATTTTATGTGCTAGAATCCAACAGTCGAATCAGCAACATGCGGGGTAGTGTACGGCTGCACGTGAGGCTCATAATCTCACAGGCCGGGTTCAACTCCCGGCCCCGCAACATTTCACTTGGTAATCGGTAACCAGTAATTGGTAATTGGTAATAAGAAAATGTATCGGTTTTACTTGTTGACAGAAGCGAAAGGCGAAGTTAGAATGACTAGCGATCTTGGAAACGAGATTTTGCACCCAAATTTTGAAATAGAAAGGTCCTCATTAACCTGAGGACTTTTTTATTGGAAAATCAAAACCCACTTTTAAATAAAACCCTAACCCTACCCTTTCCCCCACCAAAGGCGGGCAGGCTTGACAGGGCAAGGGGGAATAAAAATCCAAATCCCTCTTTAATTCTCCCTTTGACCCACCTGCCGGACGAGCTGGTCTTCCTTTGGCCCTCCTACGCCACCGACTTCGCCAAAGCTACGGCGGGCAAGCAAGGGAGAATTATAAAAATAAAAGAAACTCGATATATTTGGTATAATCACCCTAGTTTTTGGCTCGCCTACGGTAAACCTACGGCGGGCGAGGCCCTCCCCGTAAGGCTACGGAAGGGCTGGAATATGGCAGGGTAGCTCAGCTGGTTAGAGCGTAGCATTCATAACGCTAAGGTCGCGGGTCCGAGCCCCGCCCCTGCTACAAACAAAACCCACCCGCCCTTCGACAAGCTCAGGGCACCCTCCCTTGAAAAAGGAGGGAAAAGAGGAAAGTTAAAAATTAATTAGGGCATGTAGCTCAGTTGGTTAGAGCATCGATCTTATAAGTCGAGGGTCCATGGTCCGAGTCCATGCATGCCCACAGTGGGTGGAAAACCTAAATTAATTTTTATTTATTTTTCCAAAATATGGGCGAAAGAGAGATTAAAAAAGAAGGGGTGTTGACAGTAAGTGACGTGATGGTGATTACGAAGACAATGCGAGATTTGTGCCCTTTAGCCGAAATGGTGTTCAGATCAGGATTGGACGGAGTTGTTTTAGGGAAAGCTCAATACAACACCACTTCACGGAGCGATTTCCAGGTAGTAGCCACGGCCGGGAACACTGGGGATATGTGGTATCCGGATCTGGCTGAAGTGAGCGAGAGAAGGCCCTTTGCAGTAGCAAACAGGGCCGACGGGAAGGTGGCGATTGGAATATTGACCAGATATACCGACCAATTTGGTCGAGTTGTACCATTACATGTGATTTTGAGAGAAATCGCAATTTCGGGTCCGAAAGAGGCCTATGGATTGATGACGAGATTATTTCCGAATTTAAGCTTTGAAGAAACAGGAGAAGAGTTAACCTATTCGGATATGCAAGGTTATGCGGAAAAAAATATTGTGCCGTGTTTTCCATTGCCATTTCCTAAAAGATAATTTGAGGATTGACCGTTAGTGAGGGGTTAAAAAGAAGTATACTGGTGTATGCAATATGACAAAAAAATAGGGTTGGTGATTTTGATATTGGTCTTGGTAGCGGCGGGCTTGATTATTACGAAAATTGATCCCAGAACGGGAGAGAAGACACAACCACCATTGACGGAAGTGACTCCCCTGCCGGAAGTACCGCCAAAAGGAGATAATTTGGTATTTGAAAACAGTGACTTGGGAATTAAACTTGGCTACCCCGAGAATTTCTCGCCGGTGGAATGCATACTTGAAGATGATGTGATATGTTTGGACGAAACGGCAAAAAGTAGCCGATTGTCAACTAAACCGGATATAAGGCTGTATAGAATTAGACTGGAGAATACGGGAGATTATAAACAAGTAATGATGGGTGATGTAATATTTGACGCAAGTGGGCTAAGCCCGGAAAGTTTTGAGGAATTTGTACCGATAGTGGCGGGGGGGAATTCGTTTTATAAGATTAAAACGGGGTTGTTTGAGGGGATTTTGACGTATAAGTATTTTCTAGTGAGAAACAGCGATATTTTGGTGTTTGAGGTGACTTCCAGCCCGGCGGGATGGACAGAGGAGGGATATGATCCGGAAAAAGATGAGCTGAATAGACAGTTTTTGGAAATGACGGGAAGTATGGAGCTCTAGAACCAGGCAGATTGGGAGTTAGAATGCTTTTTGTTTTCGTCCTGTGCTTTTTGGGCCTGGACTCATCAGATCCGGAGAAACCGGATAAACACACATCCGACCCACCTGGTGGCTATAAAAAACGCCACCAGGCAGGTCGGGGAACTCGATAGTGCTTGGCCCTCAGGGTCCGAAATTCACCCTAGAGGGCCTCGGACGCGTGGGCGTCGGTGCTACGGGGTGTAGCAGTGCGTCTGGGCCCAGAGGGTGTTCGACCTATCGACCAACTGGACATCCCAAGGGGGCTGTCGATTGTGACCGGGGGCGACGGTAAACTCGAACTCATTGTTCGACAACCATCGGTAGGAACACGGTTCCACACCCTCCCACAAAAGCAAGGCCCAATCCTCACCCGAGCTCCGCGGTAGCGGGGGCAAGTTGACCCGAATGCGGACGCTCCAGGGCACGTGGTGCCGGAAAGAGAAGACCACGCCGGGCCAACCCTCATGGTTGGGCCTGAATTCACGGGTCTCAACCTCCGTACCGCCGACGAACAAGGTCGCACTCGCGCTGCCCGGGCAGCCCTGGCATAGGACGCCAAGGAAGGAACGGCTGTTCCTTGGGGGCGGGGGGGGCGGTGGGGTGACCGGGGGGGTCAACGTGACCGGCGGGTTGGTCGGAGTGGCCGTGATCAGCGTCATCGGCGGGGTCGGGGTGGCCGAAGGGGTGGCCGAGGTCGTGGGCGTGTTGGTCGGGGTGGCCGAAGGGGTGGCCGTGGTCGTGGGGGTCGGCGACGGGGTGGCCGTGCGGGTCGGGGTACGGGTCGGCATGCAGTGGCGGATGTTCTCCTCCTGGATATTGATGGTGGAGGAATTCGCCACAATGCCATTCGGCCCTTCGAAGCGGATGCTGTAGACGCCCGGCTGCGCGATCCTCGTGAAGTGGGGGTCCTTCCCGGGTTTGGTGCAGCCTTCGCTGAGCGTGATCGACCGAGAGGAAACGACCTGGCCATCCCTAATGAGGGACAGAGTACCAGTGACCTTTTCGGTCGAGCATACACGGGCCCACATCGTCAGATCCTCGTAGCAGTCCCACCCTTCGGCGGGAATGGTGACGACCGGCGTCTCGGCGGACACGACCGAAGAGTCCCGGAGGGATACTCCCACCAGGACGGCGAGGGCGATGATGCCCAAGAGCAACGCGGCGGACACGATCTTTTTCCCGTTCATGAGATCTCCTTTTCGGATACTTTTGAAAAGAACGCACTATCGATATGTCAACGAACATGTCTTCCGACAACTTTTCAACCAAGCTAAATGGCTGATTTGTCGTCGAAAAACAGAAAACAGTAAGGACGGGGGTAATATATCAAAATATGATGGGTTTGTCAATAATATAGGATATGTTTTCTATCTTGAACCAGGGCCTATTTGACCGAGGCGAGGTTAAAAATTTTGTCATGACAGTTGGCGGATTTGACAAAAATGCTAAAATGGGTTTGGATTATCAATTAATAAAAAAATGGGTGAGCCATTGGCAGATCGTTTTGGAAGGTTATTTGGAAGAGGTGCAAAGCCACAAGGGACGGTGGCGGTTGGACTAAGTTCTGCTCGGGAGCCCTTGCTACAGACAGTTGCCGCCGAAGGGGCACCGCCGAAGAATGGAATAGAGGTGGCTCTGGCATCCGCAGCTTTTCAAAGATTGAGAGAGCGATTTGGAACAAGGCCAGAAGTGGCAGAGACGGGGTTTGGGAAAGACGATTTAACAGTGGGGGATTTGGTGGATATATTGGATTTATATTTGACGGCGAGAGATGATAAGGGTATGGGTTTTGCACCTGTGGCCGAGATGGTCGTCGATACAATTTCTGAAGCAACGTGGAAGGAAGAGTGGAATCAAGAACTTACTAAGCTGCATAAAGCGAGTAAAACAGGCGGGCTAGACAGGCAAAGCCCACTTTATGCGCTATCGGTTGGTTTGGATAGAATCACCAATCCTTCGAGGGTTAGTGGGGGTGAATTGAGCCACCACCCGGGAGGGATAACGATTGACGGAAAGTCTCCATTATCTACCAATAGATATCAAGTGATGTTGACAAACAGAGGTCAACAGGATAATGGTCTTCCAATAAAGGATGTTTTTGTGAAAGCCGGACTACCGGTGGACAGCAACATTAGAATGTAAAAGAAGAACTGGCGTTAAAAAAACCTGGATGGCAGGATAGATTTTAAAACTGGTCAAAAAGTTTTTCATGACAGTTGACGGATTTGGTAAAGCCGGCCTGGAGGGCTTCGGCTTCGGAGCAAAACCAACGGTCGCCTTCGTCCAGGGCGAGCTGAACATTGGAGTAATTGCCGCAGCCATCAAAAAAATATGTCTTTTTGCCGTCTTTGACATTGCCCTTAATAGAACACTTGGGATTGGCGGGATTAACAGATTGGAAACAGAGGGGGCCGAAAATACCGATTTTGGTGGCCTTGGCGGCGGCACCGGCTTTTTGGAGACGGGCAGATTCGATAGAAGCATTTGAGGTATAACGGGCCCAACCGGAGTTGAGCATTAATTCATTGACCAGAGTACCGTCGGGAAGGTAAACCAGGGCTAAAAAACGATTGTGAGAATCATTAATTGTGCCGACAATTTTGACCTGTTTGCCTTGTAAAAGTGAAGTTAGTTCCGCTTTGGCCTGGTGATAGCCGCATAAACCTTTTTCGGGAGCATTGATGTTCATGAGGCGGATGGACTGTTTATTTTCCTCAAGGACAATACTGTCGCCATCGATGATTTCGGAGACAGTATAGAGTTTTTGGGGCGGAATTTGGGAGCGGATAACGAAGAGACCTAAAAGCAGGTTTAAAATGACGGAAATTACAAGAAAGATCCGAGTCATCATCTAAGAATAGCATGTTATAATAACCGCTAGTTTATATAAGCCGAAGATAGGTAAGCGAAAGCTGAAGGGTCGGAGGCAAAAAGAAAAAATGGCGAAAACAAATCCAAAAATTGAAGCCCAGACAAGAACCGTTTTGGGGAAAAAGGTTAAAAACTTAAGAGCCCAAGGGATTACTCCGGCAACCGTATACGGAAAAGGAGTTGAGCCGGTGTCGGTTCAAATTAATACTAAGGAATTGGATAAACTGTTTGAAGACGTGGGTGAATCGGGATTAATTGATTTTGCAATTGACGGAAAGGTAGTCCCGGTATTGTTTAAAAACCCTCAATATCATCCGGTTTTGGGGAACTTAATTCATATCGACTGCCACCAGGTAAATTTGAAAGAGAAAATTACGGCAACAGTACCAATTGAGTTTGTGGGTGAAAGTACGGCGGTGAAACTGGGAAATGTGTTGGTGGAAGTTTTGATGGAAATCGAGGTGGAAGCATTACCGACTGATTTGCCGGAAAAGATTGAAGTCGATTTGACGGTTTTGGAAACAGTGGAATCGGTGGTAACAGTGGCCGATTTGAAAGTTGACAGGACCTTAGTCGAGGTTAAAAATGACCCGGAACAGGTAATTGTGAAGGTGGAACTACCGAGAGAAGAAGAAGTGGAGCCGGTAGCAGCCGCTGAAGAGGCAACCGAACCGGTAGTGGCACCGGCAATGGCCCAGAAAACTGAGGAAGAAAAAGAGGCGGATGCCAAGACCAAAGCAGCTGAAAAAGCGGCCTACAAGAAAGACGAAAAATAAAAACTATCTGGGTTGGGAGTCGAAAAAGAGATTGATGAGGTCGTCTCTAACCGGGTCAGCGTTCTTGGCCAGGAGAAGCGAGTTTTGGGCATCTGAGATTTTGTTCAGGCAGTGTTGGAGTTTGGCCATTTCCATATAGTCTTCGACGGTTTTGTCGGGTTTGACGACGAGACTGTTGAGCTGTTTTTTGAATTCTTCGGGATCGTTTTTAGCTTTGTAATCGGCTAAATCGGACTGATCAAGATAAAATTCCTGTGATTGGGCCAAATCCCAGCGACGATTGTCGATATAGAGGCGCCAGAGATTGAGATGGGCAGCATAGCGGTCCCCTTTTGACAGGGAAAACAAGGCCAGTCTATTTCTGGTGTATGGATCACGGCAAAAATAAACAGTAAGATTGGTAAAAATGAGGATAAAAAGAATAATAATCAGAGACAGTTGGGATCTTTTCATTTTGGCCAGGCGGCGGTGATGAGCATGGCCTCTTTCAGATTATATTTTTTGGCGAGAGTTTGGTAGATATTTTCGGTGATAAAAGGGATGAAGGGATGAAGAAGCTTGAGAGAAGTAATCATAACGTGGAGAAGGACGGGCAGGGCGTCCGGTCCCCTATTTTTGGTGGATTCGAGATAAATATCGCAAAAATCATGCCAGAAAAAGTGGTAGAGGTCTTCTGAGGCCTGGCCGAAACGAAAATTATTTAGATTTTTGGTAGTGGATTTGATGATTTGGTCGAGTTTGGTGAGGATGGCTTGGTCGGATAAATCCCTCTCGGCTTCGCCGCTTCTCCCTTTGACAAGGGAGATATTTACCGGAGCATCGCCGAATTTGAATTCGATGAAACGGGCGGCGTTCCAGATTTTGTTGATAAAGTTACGCTGGGCGCGGATTTTGTCTTCGGAGACGACGAAATCAGAGGCGGGGGCGATGCCGATGACCAGGGACATTCTGAGGGCATCGGTGCCGTATTTTTCGGTCATGGTGAGGGGATCAACCCCATTTCCCTTGGACTTGCTCATTTTTTGACCTTTGGAATCGACGACCCGAGAATGAAGATGGACCATTTTGAAGGGAACATCTTTGGCTAAATATAGGCCAAACATGATCATTCTGGCGACCCAGAAGAAAAGAATATCCCAAAGAGTGTCGAGAACTGAAGTGGGGTAAAAATAGAAAAAATCCGGGGATGATTTTTGCGGATCATCGGGATTGAAACCGAGAGTGTTTAGAGGCCACTGGCCGCTTAAAAACCAGGTGTCAAAAGTATCGGTTTCCTGCAATAAATGGGTGGACTTGCATTTTGAACAATGCGAAACTTGGTCGACGACAAAATCGGTGTCAACCGGGGCGATTAGTGATTGTAGCCCGTTTTTGATTTCTTCATAGGAATATTTGTCTTTTAGATCGGCGTAAAACCCGGAAACTATTTCTTGGTCCCGATTTAGGAAGTTAATTTTTATTTGAGGACTGCAGTCCAAACAATACCAGGCGGGAATTTGGGGACCCCAAACAATTTGGCGGCTGATATTCCAATCGCGGATATTTTCCATCCAGGTAATAAAAGCTTTTTTGAATCTGGTGGGGAAAAACTTGACCTGTCCCTCTTTGGCGGCGGCAATGGCGGCCTTGGCTAAAGGATCTATTTTTAGGTACCACTGGGGAGTAACCATGGGCTCGATGGGGCGGTTGCAGCGGTAACAACGGCCGATACGGTGCTGATATTTGTCGTCTATTTTGACTAACATACCGCGGGATTTCATATCCGCCACCACTTTTTCCCGGGCGGAAGCGACAGTCAGCCCGGCATATGGTCCGGTGAGCTCATTTAGACGACCATCAAGACCGATAACCTTTTTGAGAGGTAAATTGTGCCTTTTGGCGGCTTCAAAATCGTTTGGATCGTGAGCGGGGGTGATTTTGACAACACCGGTGCCAAATTCCATATCGACCATATCATCAGCAATTACTTTGACAGTAAAAGGGCCGTTTAGCCCGTCGACGGTGATTTCCTGACCGATGTATTGGGTATACCGCGTGTCTTTGGGATGGACGGCGACGGCAGTGTCGCCAAACTTTGTTTCGGGGCGGGTGGTGGCCAGAGTGAACGGCCCATACTTCATATAATATAGGCTGGTTGTTTCGTCGACGTAATTGACTTCGAGATTGCTAAAGGCGGTGCCACAGTGAGGACAATAATTGACAATTTTTTCATCACGATAGATAAGGCCGTCGCGATAGAGCTTTTTGAAGACAGACAGGACATTGTTTACAATCGAGGGCTCCATACTGTAGTGATATCGGGTCCAATCCATGGAGAAACCCAGTTTTTTCATCTGGAAGACGTTTTGTTGCCGATTTTTTTCGACGAAATCCCAAATCAGCTGATATAGGGTCTGTCTGTCAAAATCAAAACGACTTTTGCCTTCCTTGGATAATTTTTTTTCGAAAACAAATTGGGTTTCGATGCCGGCATGATCGCCGCCGGGCAGCCATAAGGTGGGATCGCCCAACATGCGGTGATAGCGGACTAAAATATCTTCGATGGTAAATACGGCATGCCCCATGTGCATGGGATCGTTGGCGTTTGGGAGGGGCAAAATGATGGTGTAGGGTGGGTGGGATTTGCGAGCCTTTTGAGGATTTTTGGGGACAATCGGGGTGAAGGCGCCTGATTTTTCCCACAGGGAATAGATGTCCTGCTCGTTACTTGGGTCATATGCCTTGTCCATGGGATGATTTTAACATCTAAATCCCTCTAAATCTCCCCCTGCCTGCCGGCAGGCAGGCCTGCCCCCTCTTTGAAGAAAGAGGGGGAAATCAAACCCACCCATTATCTCCATCCCTTGACTCTCCGAAAGCTTCGCATTCTGGCGGGTGAACAAGGGGGGGATTTATATAAGTTATAATTGACCATGAAACAAGGTGATATTTATAAACTTCATAAAAAATATTCCCACGGAAAATATAAAAAGGAGATATTGGAAATTGTTTGGACACATAGCCTAATCGTTAAAGATATTTCATTGCAAATTGTTAACCATCTTGAAGAAAAATACGGAATTAAGACAGACAAGAAAATTGTTGAATTCGGAGCATTAATTCACGATATCGGTTTTTATGACTGCTTTGATGATAATTACAAAAAGACATGCAAATATCTGCTTCATGGGAAGATGGGCTACGATATTTTGACTAAAGAAGGGGTGTCGCAAAAAAAAGCGAGATTTGCCTTGACACATACCGGAGTGGGGATAAGCAATGAACAAATAGAAAAGGAAAATCTTGATTTACCAAAAAATAATTATGTGCCAATCAGTTTAGAAGAAGAGATTGTCTGTTATGCCGATAATTTTCATTCAAAAGGTCATCCAAGATTTAATGATTTTGAAGGAACGTTGGAAGAATTAAATAAAATTAACCCGAATTACGGGGTAATTTTGAAAAGATATAGAGAAAAATTTGGAATCCCTGACCTAAAACAACTTAAAGAAAAATACAGAGAATGGCACCGTGATATCAATGAATGGGTCGAAGGCCTAAAATGATAAAATAGCGAGAATGGAAATAATCAAAATTAACGACAGTTACGAAGAAATTATTAAAAGGACGGCTGAAACGATAAGGGGCGGCGGACTGGTGATATTCCCATCGGATACGGTATATATTTTGGCGATGGATCCGACAAATGTTGATGCGACAAAGAAACTTTTGGCGTTTAAAAACCGCTGGGTGGGAAAGGCAATTTCGGTGGCAGTGGCGGATACTAAAATGGCCAAAGATTATGTAGAACTATCGGAAAACGCTGAAAATATATATGCTAACTTGCTACCCGGACCATTTACGGTAGTAAGCAAGGGAAAACATAAAATGGCGAGCGGGATTGAGGCGGAAAACGGGACTTTGGGGATAAGAATCCCCGATAACAAATATATTCACGATTTGGTGACAGCCATTGGGAAACCGGTAACGGCGACATCGGCTAATCTGTCGGGGCGGACACCGCATTATTCTATCGAGAGCTTTTTGAAAACATTGTCGCAGAAAAAGAGGGACATGATTGATTTGATCGTTGATGCGGGGAAACTGCGGTTTAATAAGCCGTCGACAGTTATTGATGCCACTGAGCCGGAAATCAAAATTTTGAGGCGAGGCGACCTGATTACTGCTAATTCTAAAACTTTGATATCCAAATCGGAAAAGGAAACGGGGAAGATTGCGGAGTTTATATTGAATAAATCCCTAAATCAAAATCTACCCCTATCCCCTCCTTTGACGAAAGGAGGGGCACTGCCATTAGTATTTGGACTGAGTGGAGATTTGGGATGCGGAAAGACAGTGTTTTCGAGGAGTGTGGGGAAAATATTGGGGGTTAAAGAAAAAATCACTAGCCCGACATTTGTGATTATGAATGAGTATGATATCAGTCTGAAAGTCCAAAAGTCTGAAAGTCTGAAAGTTGGACAGCCGGTTAGTCTGAAAGTCCAAAAGTCTGAAAGTCTGAAAGCCGGGAAGTTTTTACATTTTGATTTGTATAGAATCGGAGGCCAGTTTGAATTGGAAGAAATAAAATTTTGGGAACAGTTCAAACCGGGAACCGTGGCTTGTATTGAGTGGCCGGAAAATATGGGAAAGGAAAATTTTGAGAAATTGAAAAAGATGACGAATTATAAGGCAATAAACTTTGAATATGTGAACGAGAGAACAAGAAAGATAAGTTATGAGATGTAAACCAAATCCCTCTTTAATTCTCCCTTTGACAAGGGAGAACACTACTCTTGTGCGTAAGAACGACTGAATGTAAGAGACGAATTTTCCGCTTGGGCAATCCAAATTGATAAGGGAGATATAAAGTTTTTTGCGAATAGCAGGTTTACCAACCGCGGGAGGAGCCGCCGCCGCCGGAACGACCACCGCCAAAGCCGCCAAAACCACCTCCCCCGCCGGAACGGAAACCACCGCCTTTGAACCCCCCCATAGTCGTCCAGAAATTGGTGGGTTTACCGGATGATTTGAGATTTTTAAAGTTTTTGGAGAGAAGATAATCAAGAAGTAATCCCAACAAACCGAAGCCGACACCGGCCAAAAGACCGGCGACTAGAAAGCCAATAACAGCTCCGGCGATACCGCCGGTAAAAATCTCTTTGGAGCGGCCAAGATAGGCAATAAAATAAATAGGAAGCCCGGTAAAAATGAGAAAAAGGATAATGCCCAGAATGTTGCCGGAGGAGGGTTTCTCGGGTGAATCGGGGGGAATTTGAGTGGGATCTGATAGATAGGCTTCGAGACGATTTACTGTGTTTTGAACACCTAGTTCGTAATTTCCTTTTTTAAACTCGGGGATAAACTCGGTGTCGAGAATATTGCCGGCCCGACCATCGGTGATTATCGGCTCCAGACCATAACCGACTTCGATTCTGACTTGGCGCTGCCCGGGAGCGATTAAAAGAAGAAGGCCGTTATCCTGGCCTTTTTTGCCAATCCCCCATTTTTGAAAAAGATCCAGGGCGTATTCTTCGACGGACAAATCATCCATGGAAACAACGGTGGCAACGGCAATTTCGTTTTTGGTTTTGGACTCGAAATCGGCCAGGTTTTGATTTAGGATGGCTTCAAATTCGGGGCTTAAAATTTCGGCATAGTCGTTTACATACCCCCGATATTCGGGGAGGACGACTTTGGCGAAAACCGAATGAACTCCTAGAAAAAGGAAAACAAAAACTAACGTCAGCAAAACCTTTGGCTTCATTTATTAGTTGGTGATGTCCAATTTGACCGAAGGGGCAGTATCGGCACCATCCTGGGCTTGGAAAAATTGTCGTTGTTTGAAACCAAAAAGATTGGCAAGGAGGCTACCGGGGAAACGAATCACCTTGAGATTGTACTCGGAGACGGTTTCGTTGAACCTTTTTCGTTCGACGGCTATCCGGTTTTCGGTACCGGCAAGCTCATCCATGAGCCTGACTACCGTAGTGTCGGATTTTAACTCCGGGTAGTTTTCCATAATTACCAAAAGACGACCAAGAGAGCTTTCGACACCGGTGGCGGCGGCAGATTTTTCATCCACTGTTGTGGCGCCGGCATAGCGGGAACGGGCATCGGCAATATCTTTGAAGATGGTTTGTTCCTGCTTGAGAACACCTTTGACGGATTCTACTAAATTGGGGATAAGATCGAAGCGGCGCTGATACTGGGTTTCGACCTGGGCCCACTGGACGTCGACACTTTGATTGCCGGTGACGAGACCATTGTAGGCGGAAATTGCCCATAAAAATAAAAACACGGCGATGACACCGAGGACTAATAGACCTTTTTTCATATGTTTATAAAAATTTGAAACTTGTAATTAGTTTTTCGCATTCTGATTTGAGGGCGGCATCCGAGTTGTGAATACACTGGATGGTGTAGAACTTATCTTTGTATTTTACATCAACTAGAGTTTGGGCGGAAATGTCGTAGCGGAAAGCAGGTTGGCCAGAGAGAAGGTAACTTCGGGTGTTGTCCAAAACCGGCCGGCCGGGATTTTCCCAGGACCAATCACTACCGACATGGACGGCGATATTGCCACCAATACGATAGAAAGCAATTCTGTGGCCGGTAGGTTCGGCAATTTTGTATACTTTTCTATCTGACATATAGGAAAGGGTGAACCCATCTTCGGTGCCATCATAGGTCTGAAAAGCGGGGGTGGGCCCGGGGGTTAGGGTGGGAGCCGGGGAATCTTCCGGCGAAGGAAGTGGCGAAGAGGTGGCGGGGAATTCGGAGGGAGTTTCTGAGACAGAGGGAACAAATTCGGGAGACGGGGTGGCGGATTGCGGGTTTTCCTCGAAAACGAGGGGAGGTTCGGGCGGAGTAACAATATTATCCTGCGTTGATTTTATTTTGAAAAACAAAAAAATACCGATGAGGGAGAGGATGACAAAAACAGCAGAAAGGGAGAGATATCTTTTGTTGGATTGAAGCTGATCAAGATTAGCACGACTGGTATCCATCAGTTAATGATACAGAGTCAGGGAAACATTGGCAAGAGAAACTAGCCTAACGGTATCTTTATTTTCTACCCTTTTACCGGCCATACCCCTGGCCCCTTTGGCTGACTATTTTGTGCCTCAGCCTGATTAGCTACCGGAAGACCGAGTGGTAACAAGCCGGCCCTTGTATCTTCTAGATTAACCGAGTCTGCCCCTTTGACTACCGGTTGCCCGAAAATACTTATAAATACTGTTCCGTCCGGAGAATTATCAAATTCATCGCGGGTAATTAGTAAAATATCAGCTTGGTTTTGTGGATCCCCTTCTTTCAATGTCATAGATAATAATAAAAATAATTATTGTTCTGATTATAATGTATGTTATAGGTCTTTGTCAAGAGTATTACCGGCAATGGACGTTTACTACCTTGTGTGTTTTTCGATTGGATTTCGCGGGAAGAGACAAGGCCAGGGCGGTATAATAGGCGGATGATTGTACTGGCAATAGAAACAAGTTGTGACGATACGTGTGCGGCGGTGCTAGAAAATGACCGGATATTGTCGAACGTGGTTTCGTCACAAATTAACCTACATGCCCAGTGGGGCGGAGTGGTGCCAGATATTGCCAAAAGGGCGCATATGGAAAGAATTATGCCGGTGGTGATGACAGCTTTAAAAAGGGCAAAATCCCTCTCGGCTTCGCCGCTTCTCCCTTTGACAAGGGAGATGGAAAAATTGATGAATGAAATTGATGTGATTGCGGTGACGGTGGGACCCGGGCTAGCGCCCGCTTTGGGAGTGGGAGTGAATACTGCCAAAGAACTGGCAATAAAATACAAAAAAAAACTGGTGGCGGTAAACCATGTGGAGGGGCATATTTTGTCCAACCTGGCAAAAAACAGGAAGGGAAAACCGGAGAGAGAGATCGAGTACCCTGCCCTAGTACTGACGGTTTCGGGAGGACATACCAAGATCATTTTGATGAATCAAAATGATCAATTTTCAATTTCTAATTCTCAATTTTTAAAAAATAAAAAAGTACCAAATAAAATAGGTGGTTTTCAATATCAGGTTGTTGGAGAAACGCTGGATGATGCGGCGGGAGAGGCACTGGATAAGGCAGCAAAATTGATGGGGCTGGGGTATCCCGGAGGGCCGATAATTGAGAGGTTGGCGGAGGGCGGAGACCAGAATTTTCTTGAATTACCCAGACCAATGGCAGACAAAAAGATTCTTGACTACAGTTTTTCGGGGCTGAAAACTAGCTTTTATTACAAGATTAAGGACTGGCCCAAGGATAAGGTGGCCCAAAATTTGCATGACTTGGCGGCAAGCTATCAGGCGGCAGTGTTTGAGATGCTTCTCAGAAAATTTAAACTGGCAATTGAAAAATGTGAGCCAAAAAGTCTGATGGCCTGCGGCGGAGTGATGGCAAATGTGACATTAAGAAAACAATTGCGGATGTTGGCGAGAAAATTTAAGTTGCCGATTTTTATGCCATATACTAAGATTTTGAATACGGATAATGCCGGGATGATTGGGGTGGCGGGATATTTTAAGGCAATGAGGGGTGAGTTTGTAAAAGATATTGAAGGTTTGGACAGAAACCCGAGAGCACAATTAACAATTAAATTTTTGTAATCAGTAATCTGTAATTGGTAATTAAGTCAAAACCCACCCTTTAATTCCCTCCCTTGACCCTCCTACACCATGGCTACGGAGGGGCGAGAGGGAGGGCGGAACATTGCAATCCAAATCCCTCTAAATCTCCCTTTGACAAGGGAGACTTCAAAAACCCCTCACCCATTCGGGAGCTCCCCTTGACCCGCCTGAGGCGGGTAAACCGGCAGGCAGGCCTATCCCCTCCTTTAACCCTCCTACGCCATGGCTACGGAAGGGCGATGGAAAGGGAGAGCACTGCTGATTATCGCGAATGAATAGGGTGTGAGGTGGTTTTGTATTTATTACCGTAATGATTGCCACGCTACGCTCGCAATGACGCGTGGATCCCAATGACAGTTTGTTGAGAAAAAATTTAGCATAGATTTCGGTAAATATGCGGTTTATAGGACAATGGTATAATCGGGATAATCGATAATATGGTGGCAATAATAATTACTTTACTTTATTGGTTTTGGGTGAAGGGCGGGGGCGGATTTAATTTGGGATTTAGTGCCCTTGGTACGATATTTTTTATATGGCTCTTGGTTAAAAAGGGAGAAATAAGAAAGGATAAATATTTGATAGCTTTGTGGCTGATGGGAGTGGCAATAGCCTGGTTTCAGACGTGGAGAAATTTTGAGGGGATAAAAGCTATCAGCGTGGTGACTTTGGTGACGTTGGGCGGGTATTTGTCGGCTTTAGGGAAACAGCCAAAGGCGATAATTGATCTTCAGAGAATAGTGGGCAGTGCCCTCAAAACTATTCCGGATTTTTTTCGGGAACTTTTTGGGTTGGGGACGAAATTTTTGACAATTAAAGTATTTTCCAAAACCAAGGGAGAGAGATGGAATAAAATACTGGCGGGGGCAATCTTGGCGGTACCGATGGTGCTAGTGTTTGGAGGATTGTTTTATAGCGCTGATCCGATTTTTGCCAAACTGATAAACAGTATTAGACTGCCGCAGATAAATATTTCGGAAAAATTAATTGGCGATGTAGTGTCGACAGTAATGGTTTTGGGGATGAGCTTGACGCTGGCTAATTTTCGACTAGCCAAAAGGAGTGAAAACGGCAAAAGGATTAAGGGCGCGGAAGAGATAACAATTGCCGCCGGGGTAGTGGCGGGATTGTTTTTGGTGTTTTCAGCGATACAAATAAGATACTTTGGAATAAGTAGCGATGAACTAAGGGAAATGGGGATAATGTATTCGGAATATACCAGAAAGGGCTATGCAGAAATGCTTTTGGCGGCGGGACTGGCGATAGGATTGGTGTTGTGGCTAGATAAGATGAAAAAGGGAGCGGCAAAAAAAATTGGGCTTGCACTGGTGGCAGAAACGCTTTTGATAGTGATAGCAGCTACAAACAGAAACTATCTTTATCAGGCAGTACACGGGTTTACCAGAGTTAGGCTGATGGGATTTTTGATGTCGGGATGGATGGGAGCAGCGTTACTTTTGGTGGGGTGGAAAATGGTGAAAAGAAAATCGGATAATAGATTTTTTAGGGCGATAATTGGGGTAACGGTGGCGACAGTGCTTCTGGCCAATATAGCCAACATTGACCGAATGGTGGTGAAAAACAGACTGCCGAATTTGGGATATGGGATTGACTATATATATGTTTCGGAATTGTCGTATGACGCACATGAGATTTGGCCGTGGCTACTGGACGAAACAGATGAAAAATTGAGAGGCGCGCCGGAGAGACGGTGGGTTTACTATGGCCTGAGAGCAAAGGCTGATAGACTAAAGGGCGAGAGGGAGCGTAATTTCGCAAACTGGGCGGGGTGGAACGGGACGGCAGTAGAGGCGGAAAAAACAATGGAAAAATTAAGAGAGAGGTTGGACGAAGAGGCAAAAGAAATTGTAATTTCGAAAGAAAGTGAAACATAAATTGATATTTTGGATAATTCCCCCACTTGCGGCTTGGATGGCGATTTACGGAATGGTGGCGATCAGATCGCCTTGGAACAGTGATTTTATGTCGATGATACTGGTAGTGAAAGAACTGTTTAGGAGCAAGGTTTATTTGTCGCCGGATACATTTTTGATTAAATACCCTATCGTGTGGCTGGTGTCTGCCTTTGTGGAATACGGGAGAAAATATATGTGGCTTTTACAAATGGCAAACGGGGCGGTGATGATTGCCGGGTTTGGGTGGTATTTTGCGGATTATGCAGGCCGATTTGTAAGTAAAAAAATGACCGGGGCGGCAGTGGCGGCGGGACTGTTTTATATGGCGACAATGTCGGCAGCGTTTTTCGGGTTTACGGTTCACCCGTTTTTGAGAAATGCCGAAATTGCTCTAATGCTTTTGTTTTTGATGGTTTTCAGAAAATCTAAATTGTGGAGCCTGCCGATTTTGATAATAATGCTTTTAAATGATGCCTATTTTACCTTTGTATTTGTAATACCTTTGGCGGTATGTGAAATAATTGGGGCATCTATTAAGAAAAAGGATTTGAGCGTTAGTAGAGGGTTTGGGCTTCTGGCGGCGGGGACAGTTTTGACCTACTTTTTGAGAGATCGGATAATTAACCGAACGCCGTATTTTTTGATATATGAGGAGATAGCGGCATTTCGGGATTGGAACTCGGTGGGGACGACAATTTCTTTGATGCTTCAGGGCTTGATTGATCTGACGGGGGCAAACTTTTTTGAACAAAAGTTTTATACCAGTATGGCATTGACGGCGGTGATGGGCGGAGGACTGGCAATATTAGCGGTGGTTGGGTTAGTAAAATTGTTTGTTGACGGAACAAAAAAGAGCCAAGTGGAGATGATGCTACCATTGACATCTTCGCTAATAACTATAGCGGTGTCACTGCTATCGACCAGATATGGGAGTCGGGAAGCGGGACGATATTTGGTAATTATTTGTTTTTGGTTGCCCTTTGGGCTTTTGTATTGGCTCCAGTCAATCAGAAACTTTAAAAGGCTGTTTTGGGTATTGGTGCTGGGAATTTTTTTAATATGCGCTTTTAAAGCCAGAACAATTTTGATTGAAAACCGAAGAAATGATTTTTGGAGGGACAATTTTTATAATCTGGAACTGGTAAGTTTTTTGAAGAAAAATGATTTGAAATACGGGTACGCCGGATTTTGGAGCTCGGGAATTTCAACATTTTTGGCCAAAGAAGAGGTAAGGGTTAGGCAGGTGGGATGCGAAGCTAGTAGAATCGGCGCACAAACATGGGTGGTTTCGGACAGTTGGTATAAGACTGATTATTATTTTGGACCCTCATTTATACTCATAGGTTCGTATGGAAACGATAGAGATACTTTTATCGAATGTGATGAAAAGGCGGTTTTGAAACAGTTCGGGGAGCCACAAAAAGTGCTGGAATACGAGAAAGATAAGATATATGTGTATGACTATAATGTAGCGGAGAGGTTTTGAAGAGACAGTAGGGACGGGATTGTGATAGACTGGGATTAATTATTAATTAATTTTAATTATAATATGCGTATTTTGGACAGATTTAAGTCACAACCAGCGCCAGGGAAATCGGCAGAACCGACAACTCCAGTTACAGCAGCGCCAGAAGTTGAGACGGCATTATCAGCGGCGGCACCGGGACCAGTAATGGTGGAAAAAGTGGCTCCTGTAGAGGTAACACCTGATTTTGGTATACCCGTTCCGGGGACACCTTTTGGACCACCTATGGAGTTTGCAGAAAGATACTATAGAGCGGCTGTTGAGGCGGGCAAGATGCCTCCCGAGATTGGAAATAGGTTAGCTATTTTTGCGGATATGTCTCGTGATCTATCCCGCGTTTGGAAGGAAGAACAGGATGCGGCAGAAGCCGAGAGATCGGCACGCCACCCGTTTAAGGTACTGGAGGACGCCCTGGTTGAAGGAACCAGAAGGCAGTATGGGGCACTTAATCAAGAACCATACCGAAGAAGTATTGCCAGAGAATTACCCCAAATATTCGCACAGTTAAAAAGACAGTATGATCAAGAAAGATTGGTAGGAGGGAACGCTTCGGATGCGGAAATATTGGACCGGGCAATGGCCTCCGAGGGGGTTCATACCACCCTAGACGTGGCCATGTTGGTGGAAGGTTACCCGCAAGGTTCTTTGGGGAATGCTAGGTTTCCAATTTCTGAATTACCGGCAATGCTTAAGGCATTAGGAGCTATTCCGGTTGAGGCTCCGGACGCAGAACAGTTCCCGGTTAAGCACGAGAACCGATATCTTAAAGAACTTTTGGAGGCCAGAGGCGCAACATCAACCAAGGTTGAAATCCCCTATGGAGGCCAACACGCAGCGGCAACAGAATACACTTGTCCTACTAGGATTCCGGGTGTTGATGTCGTTGTAGGTATTTTGGATCGATATGCTGATGGTCATGAAGAAGTAGGCGCAAGAGGTTTCCCCATCCATGAAGGTTTCAAGTTGCAGTTGACGAAACCATTTTTGGCAGAAGCTTTGGGGCTTCAACTTTCAGAAGATACCGGCGCAGAACCGGTACCTGCCAAAGGAAATGATATAACGCACGGACGCTAAGGTGAAGGTTTCTGGGTGAAAGAGTAAAGAGAGAATTGAGGGAAAAAAAGTAAGATTGCCGCGTCGTACCGATAATTCGGAACTCCTTCCGCCACTGGCCCGCCTCGGCGGGTAAACGGGCAGGCAGGGGAGCAAAATCTACCCCTATCCCCTCCTTTGATGAAAGGAGGGGCACTACTCATCATCGTGAATGGATAGAGTGAATGTGAAGATCTCGTATTTCTTGCCCCAAAGATTGCCACTCCGCCAGTTGGCGGATCGCAATGACGGGGAAAAAAGATTGCCACGTCGTTCCACTCCTTCCGCCAAAGACGGACAAGTGCAATGACAGGATTTTAAATCTCCCCCTGCCCCTTCTTTGACCCTCCTACGCTAGGGCAACGGCGGGCCGCGGCGGAAGACGGCGGCCCAGGGAACAAAATTGCTGGTAAAGGTTTTTTCGTGGATGATCTGGTCATTTCGGGTGACTTTCCAATCGAAGGCGGTTTTTAGACCGGCAATACGATGCTCGTCCTGGATAACTTTGCCGGCCGGTAGGGTGGGATCGTCGATATAGATATCGGGAGGCGGGGGTTGGCTGCCCCACTTGCGGTAGTTGGTGATTTCGGTCTTTCTACCATCAGAGGTACCGTAAATTTCGTAGGTTAACGTTTTGTTTTTGCCGTCGTATATATTTTGAATGAGGACATAATGGCCAGTATCGTTGACAAATTTGAGGTCGGGACTAGGGATGAAAACGGTAGCATCGTAGCCCGGGGGCATGTCTTCTTCGTAGTAGCCAACCCGATAGGCGTGATTGCGGCGCTCGGTAATGTCGACACCGGCATTTAACATAGCCCGGAAAAAAGTGGTGGAAACCTGGCAGATACCGCCGCCGACATCGAGCTCGGTCTTGCCGGCCCGGATGATATAGGCTTTTTTGTAACCAGCTTCAAGAGTAACTTCACCCAAAGCTTTGATAAAGGAAAAAGTATCACCGGGAGCAACCAGAACGCGATTGACAATTGAAGCCCCTTTTTCAATATTGAAATTACGGATAGTGCTTGAACTTTTGAAGGTGGAGGTACCCCGGCCGAGTAGCTCTTTGATACCCAAATTGTTGACAGATTCAGTTTTGATATTGGGGGCGGAGGCAATAACGGGGATGGATTTGGTAATTACTTTTTCGGCTGAGTCTGTTAACTCCGATAATGAGGCTAAAATAGTGGCGGCCAGGGCGGGCTGATCGAGAGTCAAGCCATTTAGGGCCGGGCGGAATTCGGTAACGGTATTGTTTTCAAACTTAAAGATGGCATCGACTGGGTCTCGCTTGATACTGGCAGAAAGACTACCGACATAATCGGAGATTTTGTAACGGTTGAACTGGTGGTCGAAATCAAGCCAGGGGATTAAAACAGAATCGGCCAAAGCTATATTGGAGACTTCACTTGTCAAAAGAAGACTTTTTCCAATTAACTTTTTGGCGAAATCGAGAGTGGCGGTGATTTGGTCTGCGGCCGGAAGTTCCCCGACGGTAGAAACCGGAATATTCAGGCCGGAAAATTGATAGACAGCGAGGGAGCTACTAATTAACTGTTTAAGAACCGGCTGATCAACTCTTTGACCGATTTGGCCTTCTTTTACCGTAATTTTTCCCTGGTCATACTGCAACTCGCTGGGAACGAAAGGCTTGTCAATTTGACTTGAAAGGTCGGCAAGATATTTGTCCAGACCGTCCTGGTCGTAGCTAATTTCTAAAGTAAAATGCTTGGGGGCAAAAAAATACCGGATATATTGGGGAATGCCTTCGTTGAGACGGCGGTATAACATGGTGCTGATAAGCTTGTCTTTGTTGAGAGAAGCGGAGATAGAGGCGGGATTGAGGGTAAATTTTTTGTCGGCGGCCAAAAGAGTCAGCGGCCGGCCGAATTCAAAATCGGTATCGAGCCGGGTGGTGATTTCTTCACGGCTGAGGCCGGAATAATCTTTGTCTAAAAGAAAGGTATTTTCCGCAGTTTTACCGTAATTGATGATAATCGGGGAAAGCAGGAGGGTACAAAAAACAAGGATGAGACCAAGGATGGATAATATCTGATAATTTATTTTAATTTTTAGCATTGGCGGTCCATGGCCTGATTGGCCAATTCGTCGGCTTTTTGATTAAGCTCGCGGCGAATGTCCTGAAATGAATAAGGCAGAGCAATATCCTGAAGCAGATTGATGACGGTACGATAGAAGTCTTTGAGATTTTGGGCTTTTACCTTGTACTGCCCCTGAACCTGGCGGACTAAAAGCTGAGAATCGGAGCAAAAAGAAATTTTTTGGATATTGTAGGCATCGCGATTGGCCTTGATCCAGGAGAGGGCACCGATAAGGGCGGAATATTCGGCCTCATTGTTGGTTTTGATACCCAAAAATTTTGAGTCCTGGAAAATGAGATTATTATTTTCATCTAAAATCACCAGGCCGTAGCCGGAGGGACCGGGATTGCCCCTGGCGCCACCATCGGTATAGACGGAAATATGCATGTTGGTAATTGGTAACCTGTAATTGGTAACTGGTAATTAAGACAGTTAATTTTAACAGGCAGAATGGGGTTATTCTATGAGAAGATGGAGGACACTTGTAATCAGTAATCGGCAATCAGTAACCTGTAATTGGGAACTGGGAATTACTCTACAAAAAGAAGGAGAAACATGAGGCCGACACCGACGATGATGGAAAAAAGTTGGATGAGGGAGGCGGAAATTTTGGGACTATGGCGATGAAGCTCGGGGATGAGATCGGAGGCGGCCAGATAGATAAAAGCACCGGCAGTGACGGGCAAAAGATAAGCGGCAAAATTGTCGATATTGGTGCCAAGAAAGAAGGTTAGAAAAACTCCTAAAAAACTTATAAGGGCGGATAAAAAATTTAGAAGAAGGGCTTTGGCGACCGGTACACGGCTATGGACCAAAATAGCATAATCCCCTATTTCCTGGGGTATTTCGTGAATCAAGACGGCCAGGGTGGTGGCTAGGCCCAACTCACGGCTGACCATAAAAGCGGCGGCGATGAGCATGCCGTCGATGAAGTTGTGAACGGCGTCGCCGACAGTATTTAGGGCAACAATGTGGCTATGGCTGTCTTCACCCTCCGGACAATCAAGGTTGTGGCAGTGACGCCAACGAAGAAACTTTTCCAGGGTGAAATTTAAAAGTAGGCCGGCGATGACGAGAAGGGAAATGGTGGCGGAGGGAATGGGGCCGGAAAAAGATTCGGGAAGGATATGGATGAAGGCATCGCCCAAAAGACTACCGACAGCGAAACTGACTAGGTATGGGGATAGACGGCTGACAAGAGACGGGCTGAAAAATAAAAAAACAAGGCCGGAGAGAGAGACCAGACTGATAAAAAAGACAGCGATGAGTGAACTAAAAAGCGGAGACATAGGGGGATTTTAACATGTTTTGGCCCCGGGTGATAGCTTGGCGGTTTTGAAATCCGGGCAACAAATTCGTGAACGGAAAGCGGATTTTGGCGGTGAATACCGGTGGCAGTGAGATAGGAGGTATTTTAAATCTCCCCCTGCCTGCCGGCAGGTAGGGATTGCCACGTCGCTTCGCTCCTTCCGCCAAAGGCGGATAGGCGCAATGACGTGAGATGAAAGATTGCCACGTAATTTTACTCCTACCGCCAAAGGCGGATCAGCCCAGGGTGGAGACAAGAGAGACTAGAATGTCTTTGTTTTTGGTATTATGTAAATAGTGAATCCAGACGAGATAAAATCACCGCTGCCCCCAAGAAAAGTTTTGATCGGAGACGAAGGTGAAGTAACACCAATCCCGGAGGCAGCAGTACCGCCGACTGAACCAACCGGTGGCGAATCTGTCTTGTTCCCCCCACAGGGGCCAACAGTGACCGGCGAGGGAAATAGCTCCCGGGTATCCAGTAAAATTATTCAAAAAAAACCGTTTAACAAGAAAATTATATTTATTGCAATCGGGGTGGCAGTGTTAGGACTGGTGATAATGATGCTGCCCAAAATTTTTTCCGGCAAAACCGACGGAAATAAAGAAGTAACGCTGAATTACTGGGGAATATGGGAAGAAAGCAGTGTAATAGACGCGGTAATTGCCGATTTTGAGGCACAAAATCCGGGGATAAAAATTAAATATACCCGCAAGGATAAGGAAAACTACCGGTCGATTTTGATGAGCCGGCTACAAAAAGGCCAAGAAGATACGCCGGATATTTTTAGAATCCATAGCACCTGGGTACCGACATTTCAAAACTTATTGGAGCCGGTACCGCAAACGACAGCAACAAATTTGCAATTGGAGAGCGATTTTTTTGATGTTTATAAGACAGAGTTGAAAAAAAAGGGCGCCTATTTGGCCATTCCCCTGATGTATGACGGACTGGCGCTGTTTTATAACAAAACAATGCTGGATGCGGCGGCGGTATCGGTGCCGAAGGGATGGTGGGAGCTGCAATCGGCGGCTGAAAAAATGACCGTAAGAGACAGCAATGGGAAGCTGCAGGTGGCCGGAGCGGCGATCGGACTGACAGATAATATCGACCATTGGAGCGATGTGGTGGGGCTTTTGATGAAACAAAACGGGGTGAATCCCCTGGTGGATGATGAGGAAAATAACCAAAAAATTCAGAGTGTGTTGGAATATTACACCCTGTTTGCCACCAAAAATGGCGGAGTGTGGGACCAGTCTATGCCCAATTCAACCGATGCTTTTACGGCCGGAAAAGTGGCCTTTTATTTTGGGCCGTTGTGGAGGGTTTATAATTTTGCCGAACCGATGTATAAGGATTTTAAGTATGAAGTAACGACAGTGCCGCAATTGCCGACAATTGCTGATATCCCCCTTGATCAGCCCCTTTCTGATGCTGATTTGACCAATATTCACTGGGCGAGCTATTGGGTGGAGGGAGTGGCGGCGGGCAGTAAACACCAAAAAGAGGCCTGGAAATTTATGGAATTTTTGGCATCAAAAGAATCACTGGAAAAGATGTATACGGCGGCTTCGCAAATAAGGGTGTTTGGGGAGCTGTACCCGCGGAAGAGCATGGCAGAAATGATCAGCAGCAACGAGAAAATCAGACCATTTATATCGGTGGCGGATAATGCTTCGGGCTGGTATTTGGCCAGTAGAACATTTGACGCCGGTTTAAACGAGGAAATGATTAAGTATTTTGGCGACGCGGTAAATCAAATAATAACAACCAAAGATATAAAGAACGCTATGATAACTCTTCGAAGCGGGATTAATCAGTTGAAATCGCGGTACAAATTGACGGAATAAAAAATGATTTTGGTAAATTTTAAAATTTATCGGGAGACATTTGGCGAAGGGGCAACTCGGTTGGCAGCGGCCTGTAAGATAGTGGCGGAGAAAACAGGTGTGCAAATTATCCCGGTAGTATCGGCTATTGACGCCTACCGGATTATTAAAGAAGTGGGAATGGAGGTAATGGTTCAGCACACTGACGGGATGGTTGAAGGGACCAAAAGCGGCTTTGTGTCAACCGAGCAGGCGGTATTGGCCGGTATCAGCGGATCTCTTGTGAACCACTCGGAACATAAGGTGAAGCCGGGGACAATAAAAAAGATGTTGGCAGTTTGGCCGGAGAAGTTTAAATCGGTGGTATGTATCCAAACACAAGGACAGACGGAAAGATGGGCTAAAAACATAAAGCCGGATTTTATTGCCTATGAACCCTCTTATCTTATCGCTTGCCAGGAGCGATCGGTGGCCACAGAAAAACCTGAAGTAATTGAAAAAATAGTTGATAGATACAGGGGGATTCCGGTGTTGGTGGGGGCCGGAATTCATAGTGTTGAGGATGTAAGAATATCCTTATCATTGGGAGCAAAGGGAATTTTAATCTCGTCTTTTATTGTAAAATCTGCCAATCCAGAGGCAGACCTGTTAAAACTGGCTGAAGTTTTTAGTGTATAATCGGCTATGGCATCTATTGATAATTTACTGGTATCGCTTTTTGTTGACGAAGTAGTCGGCGGGTTTTTGGTAACTGTCCCACCGGGACACGTAGGATGTATCTACAGTATTTTTACCGGAGTAATGAAAAACGTGTGGCACCCGGGGATGCATTTTAAGATCCCGATAATTCACCGGGTGAAGCTGTTTAATGCACAGCTAATTGAATATACAATTTCGAAGGATGTGGTTTTGATTGATAATAAGGAAATAATGGGCGATGAAATAATTAATGCGGTGACGACGGACAACAAATTTGTGGCGGTAGAAGCCACGGTTTTGATAAAACTTGATACCAGCAGAATGCCCGAAATTTGGCAAAATATTGGAGAAAATTTTGTTTCTAAGGTGGTAAGGCCGGTGACCCGAAGCCGGATTCGAAAGGTACTGACTAGCCATACCCTAGCAAACGCCCTGTCGGTGGACCGGAGCTTAATCGAAGAAGAAGTAAGGCAGGAGCTAAAAAACTCGCTTGAACCACACGGTCTGAATGTAGATAACTTTTATTTGAGCTCTTTGACCCCAATCGACAATGTGTCGCCAATTGAGGAGAAGGGAATAATTATGCCGGCACTGGAAGATGACGGCGGACTGAAAAGCCAGGAAGAGATAAAAAACCAAAGATTTATATCAGGAAATATTCAGAGACAAAGTTCTAACCGGCAATAGTTAGGGTCCAAAACTTTTTGACTAAGTGACAAGAATTTATTTGACAAGTAAAGGCGTGGCGGGCTGACCTGAGGGTGGAAAACGTGGTGGCAACATCGTCGACGAGAATGAAGTTTTCACCTGGGTTAGTATTTGTTTCATTTATATTAAATACATTGGATAGATTGGCCTGTCGATCTGATGGTTTTTCGTTTTTTACCTGAGGGGAGGTATTTACGGAACGAGAAAGCAAATTGTTTGAATAATTGAGCTTAATTTGACGGGAGAGGTGCTGACAAATTAAGTCTGATTGGTTGTATCCGCGCCATTTTTGGCGGAACGGATGGAGAGGGATAGGGATTAGAGTAAATAAGTTGTTCTGCCAGTATTTTAGAAGATTTGGGTAAGAAGATTTTAGGGTGGAACTGATCAGGCCGGACAACTGCCCCGCCAGGTCGGAGACGAAATTATATTTATAATCATGAATGAGATTTGTAATGAGACCATTGTATTTGAAGAGGGATAGGTTTCCCTCGAAAAGAGAGGTGTCGATTAAATTTATGGGCTGGGGGAATAGTTGGGATTGACAGGCGGAGCAAAGGTATTGGCCGGGGTGGCCACAGCCATAACAGCGGCGGGGGAAAAGAAAATCAAGAAGAATGGACATGGGTTTAAACCCTTACCCTTCCCTTTCCCTTGACAGGGCAAGGGAAAAATTCAAAAGAATATAACATAAGTAATAATATAATTACCAATTACGAATTATCAATTAAATCAGATAAAATAAGAGCTGTGGGGAAGGAAATGATTAAAAGAAAGAATGCGTCGGAACTGGTGCTGACGGTGATGATTTGGGCGATGGTGGGACTTTTGGGGACAAGATTGTACCTGGAAATAATGGGGTACCCGCAAATAGGAAAGGGCGACTGGCATGTGGCACACGCCCTAATCGGAGGGTTGGTGATGACTGCCGGAATGATGATTGATCTGGTATTTTACGGAACAAGAACAAAAAAAATAGCAGCGGGGGTATTTGGGTTGGGGATGGGATGGTTTATTGATGAGGTAGGGAAATATTTATCGAGGGACAACAATTATTTTTTTCAACCGGCGATAGTCGTAATTTATGCTTTTTTTGTAATCTTGTTTTTGATTTATAAATACCTGGAAAAAAGAGAAACGAGGGACGGAGTCAGCGAAAACAAAGAGATGGGTATAAGCTGGGAAGCTAAATGGTGGAGGCAGGTCAGAAAAATCACGTATCATAAAATTTTTAGGAGAAAGATTGTGATTAATATTCTTTTTTTGATAGCGGTCGGATATGTGGTGGCCGGAGCGGGAGATGCAGTATTTCTTTGGGGGACATTTAGAAACGACAGGGATATAAGTATGTTTACATTTAAGTCGATTACTGATTTGATAATTGCGGTTGTGTTTGGAATTGGAATTTATATGGTCTCCCGGAAAAAGCGACGAAGGGGGATTAATTTTTTCAGGTATGGGCTTTTGGTGAATATTTTTTTGTCATCGATTTTTAACCTGTATTTTGAGCAATTCAGCGCGGTAATAGGCTTGGGGTTTAGTGTGGCGATATATTATGGACTGGATAAAATGAGAAGAGAACTGATAGAGACAAAACATTGAACGTCTCCGGCCGGCTGAATAGGGTCATAAACATAACGCGACCGCTGGATGGCAATAATTTTGGCTTTTTCGCCATCCGATTCACAGTTATTATCGGAATATCAAGGGATTTGTTTAGGTTGGCCAGAAAGGGAAGCTGCTTGATCAACAGCTTCGATTAATACTCTTTTTAGTTCTTCGGGGTCTGCTGGTAAATCCCAGGGGCCGACGTGGCTTATTGCGTAAAAGACAAGTTCGCGCGCCGAGCCAGCAGGGCCCTTCTCATGGATAAAACCAAGGAGAGGGTTTTGGGGCTGATCAGTTGTTTTATGGTCTGATTCTTTAGGTAACATAGGTTTTATTACGGTCTAAGTTTAATTATATTAATCGTTTCCCTTAAAAATGTCGTTTAAGGTAGCAACTTGGCTATATTTTACTATAAATAACCGAATATGGGTGGAGTGGGGCAACGAGCGAATTGGGTTTATTGTGTTGGCCGAGGTGCCGATCATTTTTTTTCTTTTGTTTTGCCGGTATAACTAATCCTATCTTTCGTAAATACCAATAAGGCAACAACTACAGTAATGATTTCGGCAACAAATAGTTTTGATTTTGTGTAAATCGATAAAATTTCCGCGTTTGAAGTTGGGTTATTTTTGTAGAACTCCAATGCTTCATGAAGGGTTTTTTTCCGACCAAGGTTGAATGGGTATTCCCAAAGTATTTGGGGAGTTGATGTAATCCCGCTATCCAGATTAAGCCATCCCAGTAAGTGATTAAAATCGTCCAGAACGAGATGGCTTGCCATTGCAACGCCGGCTAAAATAAAGGTTTTTGTCGAGAACTTTTTGCGGAACAAAAAATACAAAATGGAGAACAAGACAATTCCGAAAATGGGCGTATGAGTAGGAAGATAATGGTGCAAGCCGCCCGGATAACCGAATAAGGGGGGAAGAAAAAAATCTAAATCAAAGCTATTTCCGCTAAAAACGATAAATAATGTCTCGATAGATCGTAACTTCTCCTTGGGCCTAATTGGAAATCCGGAAATTAAATAAGATGCCGCAATATGGCCCGGAGTTATCATTTGTCATTGTAATCAAAAAATGAGCGGTGTTCCATAAATTGGGGCGGCTATGCACTAGAGGTTGCCACACGCTAAATTATTCTATCATCAGCGTGTGAGCAATCCGGGCGAGGCGACTTGCCTGCCCGCGGTGGCGGGTAAATGGGCAGGCAGGGGTGCAACGAGGGCGAGCGAAAGGAAGAGCTTTAAGCTCACGAATTCTTTTTAATCTTTTTTATGTCTGGAAAAGTCAGCCAAGCAGACATGGCACCAAAAACAGTTTTGTCTATGTCAAAAGGCTTAATGGCTTGAGGATTCTTTAGAAAGATTAAAAGGCAATACTTTTTATTTTTAAACATTTGATAATACCGGGGGATGTCTTGTGCTTCTAATCCATCATCGGAGCCATATTCGGAAAGTAATTGCCCAACACGTTTGGGGGTGAGGCCAGAAAATTGAAGAACTTTTTTAACCTCAGCTTTTAAACTAACGAGCCCTCCCGTGTCTTTAAAATAGACTGTTTCATTGGGCTTAATTCTATCCCAAGGTGAATACTTAACCATGTACCAACGTGATTCAATTTTCTTTAAGCCTGAGAGAATTTTTTGAGTCAAACCCCATTGTTTTTTCATGATAGCTAGATGATCCATAGAACTATTGAGTTTAAAATTTTGGCTAACGTTTCGGTATGTTCGTAGTTAAGCGGACATGATAATCTCTCTTATTTTACAACATGACCACTTCGCCATAGGCGGATAAAAATTAGAGTCGAACGAGTGCAACCAAATGAGTCGGACATACTGTGTTGCTGACCCGAGGGAGTCCTGCAGTCAGACGATCTCAAGTTCGCTACAGGGTCGGAGCCAAAGCCGAAGATGTAAAAAATCACAACTAAGGGAGGCCAGTTCTATTATTGACTTTTCTTTCTAGCGTGTCAACATTAGCTGAATTAAAAGTACGGGCCGTTCGGAAATTGATACATTCGTGACAAGTTGATTCGGGCTTGCCCCGATGATCCACTTGAATATGATGGGCAAATTTGCGATTCAGCTTGATTAAACTTTGTCTTGCGGCTGATAATTGGTCAGATAAGTTTTCTGGTGAAGACATAAAATTTTATATTGGTAAAGGCTTCAGGATGGCTGATTCTACCATAATTTACGATTTTTTATCAAAAGATTGGCATTAAATGTTAATTATGGGTAATTTTGGGACCAGTGGTTTTAAGATTGCCGCGGTCACTCCTTCCCTCGAAATGACGTGACTTAAGCGCAATGACCTATAAAGAGGTAAAAATTACCGAATCAATAGCGGTCGTCCCGTTATATTTCCACCATATCTTTTGCCATCTGCGGTATTTACATCATCGAAACAACTCGACCTTCTACGGCTTCCCCAGGATTGCCGAAAAACACGATTTGGTACATATTGCACAGTATCTCGCGCAAGCTGATTCTATTGGTTAGATGTAAAATAAGTGGAGTAAGCTGAAGTCGAATAACGATTTGGGCGGTGGCTTTTTAAAAAGTTTTAATTTTGCGATAACAATAATATTGGCAATTTTATTTTACGTCACCGAGTAGGCAATCCTCGTTGTTCCTTGGTTAGATTTTATTTTTCTGATGGTGATTTTGCCGATTTCGGAAGCAGTTTTTACATGGGTGCCACCACAGCCACAAATTGGAAATCCGGCAAAATTTACAACTCTGGCAGACTTGCCGGCGGGTGCCCAAACGCCTTTGGCCTGGGCTTCTGCGGGGCTTAAGTCTTTTTTCTCTACCGGTAAATTTTGCTCAAGAAGGTTGTCAATATTTTTTTGCAAAAGTGGAATTATTTCGGCAGGATTTTCAATTGTTCCACTATACTCAACATACGGACCATCAGGAAAATGAAAACCCTTGGTTGGTTTTAGATTTTCTATCCCTATTTTTGTAACGGCACAATCCAGCAAGTGTCCGGCGGAGTGAAGCCGGGCATTTAATATTCTTCTTTCTTGGTCAATTTTTAGAACTACTTTGTCGCCCTGTTTTAGCTCACCATTTTTAAATTCGCCAAAATGCCAAACTGTGCCTGTCTCGTCTAACCTAACATCGTTGACTGTAAAAATATTGACTCCTGAGATTATTTCGCCCTTGTCGGCAGGCTGTCCGCCTCCTTGGGGATAGAAAATCGTTTCGTCCAAAATTACGGCTTTGCCCTTTTCGTTTTGACTAACCTCAAGGAAAACTGCCTCTGATTCAAATAAATAAGTGTCGTTAAGATAGTTTAGTTTTGTCATAGAGGAAAATTAATAACAAAATTATGTGTATAAAATTCTGAGTGAAGTCTAACACTTTTTATTGATTCGGGTAACGGTTTAGGATGACTGATGTTACCATGTTTAAGAATATTTTATCAAAAACATGGCATTAAATTTAAATTTTGGGGCCAGTGGCCGGATTTTAAATCTACCCCTATCCCCTCCTTTGAAGAAAGGAGGGGCATTGCTCGTTGTCGCGATTGAATGGAGTGAGTGGGGTGATTTCATATTTCTTACCGTAAGGATTGCCACTCCCGACGTGAAGTCGGGATCGCAATGACGGATAAAGTGGCAAAGTTGGGTAATTTTTGATATAATACAACCCTTGGAGATGTATTGCATTGACAGGGTGAGTACTTTAAAAAACCGCAAGCCGGCTTTGATCCATTGAGCCGTTAAACAGGGTCGAAAACAACATGCCAATAATATCGGCAAAGCTTTGAGAGAATCTTTGGCTTCGGTCGAAGGTACCCTTTTGGGCAACGGAAACGGTTTCGTTTCTGCTGCTCCAGTTGCTTACGCTATTGCGTAAACAACAAGCCATTAATTAGTCCCCTATTCTAGGGGAGATTAGTTAGTGCCAATTAAACTAGAATGCTGATCTGCCGATCTCGACTTTGGCAGAGAATAAGCGAGGGGTAATGCCCTCATCAATCGACATTTCACCGCCTTTTTTGGGTATTAGCTGGTGAAAGTGTAGGAGAAAACCCAATAAGCTTGTAGACGTTTTTTAATTTCCACTTTGGACCCCCGATCATTCCGGGGCATCTCCTCTAAACAGAATCTGCGATCTTTTGTAACCTGTAATTGGTAATCAGTAATTGGTAAAAACCTAGAAGCAACATGAGATTAGAAAATCTATGTATGGGGTGTAAACATAATTGCTGTGACGGGTTTTTTGGGTGAAAGAATTTACTTTTCCACCGTCCAATTTTGTTAAGGTAGTGTGGAACGATAAGACAAAGCTGGAAACAACTTTTTTTTGATTTTTTTGATATCTAGTGATACGATATATATCATGGTACAAGTTGAAATAGAGGACAGAAGAGAAGGAGTGTCGGTGGTCGTGCCTAGGTTTTCTTTGGGGGCTTTATCTTGCTATAAAGACCCTACTGGACAAGTTAGGGTGGAGTTGGGAGAAGGGGTGGCATCGGTTGAGATTAGGAAAGGGTGTTGTGGGGTGCTGATGGATGGAACAAAACCAGCGGGAATTGTGGACTTTTCGCGTGCGTCAGAAAGTTGGCAAGTACATATGAATGGGGATGGTGGAACTAGATACTCTTTGAAAAAAGGAAACGAAGGTTTTCAGCTCGTGAGGGCAAGTGACGGAAAACCAATAATTAGCGGTGTCGATTCAGATGATGTTCAGGGTGCAATAAGGGTAAAACTTGAAAATATAGGGGCTGGTATTCATGTGAAGAGGTATTTTGACGACCCTGTCCGATTGTGGGTAACCAGAACTGAATAAGAACCGATCTTTATGAACTAAAAAAGTTACTGCATTTCCTCGGAGATGGGCTTCACACAAACTAGACCTCCGGCGCAGGTGAGATTAACGGTTTGGTACTGACCGGGATCCGGATTGTAGTTGGTGCAGAAAGCGCCATTGCCGGAACAAGTATAGGTGGGAGCCGGAGTGGAGGTGGGTCTAGTGGTGGGAACAGCGGTAGGAATAGGCCTGATACAAACCAGACCTGAGGCACAGGTAAGATTTAGGGTTTGATACTGACCGGGGTTTGGATTGTTGTTTGAGCAGAAAGCGCCATTGCCGGAACAAGTATAGGTGGGAGCCGGAGTGGAGGTGGGTCTAGTGGTGGGAACAGCGGGAGAAATAGGCCTTATGCAAACTTGATTATTGGCACAAGTTAGATTAAGAGTCTGATAATTAGTGGAATCCGGATTGAAGTTGGTGCAGAAAGCGCCATTACCGGAACAAGTATAGGTGGGAGCGGAGGTGGGCCGGGTGGTGGGGACAGCGGGCGGAGTATCGCCACAAGCGGAACCACTACAGACACCGTTTTTGCAGGAAAGACCTGAACGACAACCAAACCAAGAAGTGCATCTTTGGCCGCAGCTACCACGAGAAGAATTGGTGGGATTTATTTTACAGATTATATCGGTATACCGATTGCGATAGGTGGAATCTTGGTGACAGGGGGAACTAGCGTCCCGACCGGAAGTGTAGCTATATGTCTGAGAGGGAGAACCTGAACAATTTGTATTGCTAGCATTATAAACAGAAACACGGCAGCTGTATTGAAGAGCGGCCTGATTTTCGACAACACGGCGTTGACCGATATAGCGTATCCCGGCGAAGAGACCGAGAGCGGTGACAACTAAACCAGTGAGGACAGCAACCTGGGCAAGGCCGGATTGCATTTTTTTTGTGGAAAAAGCGTTTATAACCATAAAGGATAGATGATTAAACTAGTGATTGATTAATAGTGGCATACGGTGGCGAAAAACACAATAAATAGGACGACGTTGATTAGGCGGTGGTTTGGGTGGAGTCTAAATATTGGCCTCTTGCTTCTCGCTTATGGCTTTGAGTTTTGCTTTTTTTTCGTATTTTTTGACTTTGCGGCCGACCCCGATTTCGACTTTGAACCAATGGCCTTTGAGGAAAATGGCGATGGGAATGAGCATGTATTTTTGATTGCGGTAGCTTTGTAGTTTGGCAATTTCTTTTTCGGATAAAAGAAGCGAGCGGTCGTGAGTGGTGTCGACAACCTGGCCCTGGGAAAATTTGTAAAGCGGGATTTGAAGGTTGATCAAAACCGGCTGACCATTTTTGATTTCGACTTTTGAGCTGGCAAACTGGACGGTTTGGGTGCGCAGCGACTTGACGTCGGAGCCGGTGAGAACCAGGCCCGCTTCAAATTTTTCGACAAACTTGTAGTCGAGTGAATCGCGATTAAAATGACGCATGAGGGAAGTAGAAAGTTATAAAGGATTGGATATTGAAATTATCTCATACTAAAACCTAGCCTTCTCTCCTTAACCCTACTTAGCTTAGGGTACGGATAGACGAGAGAAAGAGGGGAAACAATGCACGCCAAATCCCTCTAAATCTCCCTTTGACAAGGGAGACTTCAAAACCCCACACCCTTTCGGGAGCTCCCCTTGACCCTCCTATCGGCGGGCAGGCAAGGGAGCAAAATCTTCCCCTATCCCCTCCTTTGAAGAAAGGAGGGGGCTTCTCTTCAGATAATGTTTAGATTGACGGTATAGAGTGGTTTTATATAGTGGGGTATTTTGGGGAAATGGTTTGAGGTAAAATCAGGATAGTGAATGGATTAAAAATCAGACCATATCAGGATAATGATTCCAGGGCTGTATGCCAAATGTTTGAAGATTTTATTGATTATTTGGCTACACTTGACCCGATGGGAAGAGTTGTAAAACAGGCAGAATACGGTAAAAATTACCTTGATAAAACGTTAAAAGACCTAAAAAATAAGGATGGAGTTTTTTTGGTGGCGGAAGTTGATGAAAAAATTGTGGGGACGGGGGTGGCGGTGATTGAAACATTGAGCCCGGAAGATTTGATGGAGGTGCTGCCGCATAAACCGGGAAGGGTTTCAGAATTATTCGTTTCCAGCCAATACCGAAGGCAAGGAATCGGCACTACGCTAATGCAGCATCTGGAAACTTATTTGAAACAAAAAGGTTGCAATACTATTCATATTGAAGTTTTTGCCCCAAATCATTTATCCCATAAACTTTACGAAAGATTGGGTTTTTCTGACCGAAATATTGATTTGATAAAATTATTGTAGATTGAAGAAAAAGAAAATTTGGATATTTTTACTTTTGGTTTTGTTGGCGGTGGTTTTTGTAGTTTTGGTGGGCAAAGGGGGGGAATCAAATTGCGGGGGAGAATCAGGGATAAAGTGTATGATTTAGATAAAGCTGCTGGCCCCCTCATTTAAATCTACCCCCATCCCCTCCTTTGAGGAAAGGAGGGGCAATGCTCATCATCGTAACTGAATAGAGAGAATGAGGTGATCTCGTGTTTCTTGCCGTAAAGATTGACACTCCGCCAGTTGGCGGATCGCAATGACAAGATTCGGAAACGGATCAAGTGAAGAGGTGAAGGATAAGTAGGTAGGATATAATCGAAAGATGAAGATAAAAATAAAAAGATTTGATAAGAATATTCCCCTACCCCTGTATAAGACCGAGGGGGCGGCTTGTTTGGATTTGTATTCCAGGACGGAAACAAAAATTTTGCCACATACGGTCGGATTTATTCCGTTAAACGTGGCTTTGAGTATTCCAAAGGGGTATTGGGTGATGATTGCCGCGCGAGGATCTACCCACAAATTTGGGATTATGCCGGTTCACGGAATTGGAATTGGTGACTGGGACTTCAGAGGTGACAATAATGAGTATCTTTTCCCGGCGCTGAATTTTACCGACAAAGAGGTAACTATTGAAAAAGGTACCCGAATTGCCCAGATGATGATTTCTAAGGTCGAAAAAGTAGAAATAACCGAAGTGAATAAGCTTGAGGACAAAGACAGGGGCAAATTTGGATCGACGGGAGAAAAATAAATCTTTTTGTAGAAAGGGGTAATTATTTTAGTCCATTTTTTAATTTTTCTAAAAAATGTGATATATTTCGCATATGGGTAGAATACTTAAGGAGGGTTTAGAAAATTGGCTTAGTAGAATATCCGGGACTACGGGTGCCGTTCCCGAACGGCGTGGGTCTGCGGAAGAAGTAAAGGAGGAAAGGAGAGGGAATATAAAGAAGGCCTTTGCGCATGCCGTTGAACACAGCAGTCAGAAAGTGGCTATTGTTTGCACTTCAGGGCTAAGGAGTACAGACCGAGAAAAATTGGTACCTATTCTTGTCGAAGCCGTGCGAGAGTATACTAGTCTTACGCAGAGACAGGTTCTTGACGGCCTGATACTGGCACAGCCGGAAAGAACCATTGTGGTAACCGACTGTACTCCAGAGTTATTAGGAAAGAATCCGAATTTAGAGAGAGAAATTCAACGCCAAATTACACTGAATGTTTCTGGTAAAGGCACGGGGAAGGGTGATAAGCGACTAATTCTGATTACTGATCACTTACCCGATCCTACGGCATTACATGATAATAATTTACCCTGGTTAAAAGAGCGTGTATGGTCTATCAGATCAATGGGGGCAAACGATGTGGCCCTGGCTAAGGTCAAACTTGCCGATCCTTCTCGGAACAAGCCCTGGAGCGGGGAATGGGTTGAGGATGAGCTCGTACGATTCGGAAGATGAAATTTGGCAGGTTTTTACATTTAGTTAATAAACAGGCGTATAATGAGGGTGTTAGAGATGTTACGTTGAAATTCTTATGCTGATATTAATCTTGCTTTTGATCTTGGGCTCGCTTTTGGTTTATATTTCCAGATTTAACTTTATGCCGGTAACGGTTAACCTGGGGTGGTATGTGATTGCGGATGTTCCCCTGTTTTATGTAATCGTAGGGTCGATGGTTTTTGGGCTAGTTTTGTCCTATCTGGTTTATTTGATCAATAGCATTTCCAGATCTTTGGTCCTGCGCGGGAAAGACAATGAAATAAAAAAATACAAGGAAGAAATTTTGGAATTGACCAAACAGGTGCATCAGCTGGAACTGGAAAACGAAAAACAAAAAAATGATAAAAACCCGGTACCGACTGACACAGATGCGCTATGAAAAACCTTTTGGGGAAGATTTATAAAGCCCTGCATCTTCCGAAAGAGTCCCAACTGTTTTTTATGCGGTTACTAAACGACCGGTTTTTGGTGGGAGTGACGGGAATTATTTTTAATGAGAAAAAGGAAATCCTTTTACTAAAACATACTTACCGATCACATGCCTGGAGCTTGCCGGGGGGGTACCTTAAATCGGGTGAACACCCGCGCGAGGCACTGGAGAGAGAAATCAGGGAAGAATCAGGACTGGTGGTTTCGGTGGACGAGTCTTTGAAAATCCGAACTGACCGGGAAAGCCCCCGATTGGATATTTGTTATTTTGGGGTGTTGATCGGCGGGGATTTTGTCCCGACTAAAGAAGTCGAGGAGTACGGATTTTTTGCCCAGGATAAACTGCCGCTACTTCGGAAAAATCAGGTCATCTTGATTGATGAGGTATTGAAAGATCACAGTTGAAACCCGCGGTGGGATGGAGGAGGCAAGTTGTTTTGTTATTATTAAGTTAGTATATAAATATATGGCTGACTGGGAAAAAATATCAAGCAGAGGTAATGTTGAAGACAGACGGTCGTGGGGCCCGGCGGTGGCCGGAGGTCTGAGTGTAACCGGGATCATCATTTATCTTCTGATTAGTTTACTAACAAACGGCCAGGTTGATATCCCTATTGATCAGTTGGGAGGTGGCCAGGTAGAGGACCAGGAGAATCTTGAGAGACAAGACTTTGAGGGAGCGGACAGTTATGAGGTATTTGCTTCGACTGTTTTGGGGTCTAATAATGAGATGTGGGAGAAGGTGTTTGAGAAGACCCAAGAACCCTATGTTCCCCCGAGATTGGTACTATTCCGCAACTCCACCGAATCGGCGTGCGGGGTGGCTAATTCACAGGTGGGGCCACATTACTGTTTTTCGGATGAGACTATTTATTTGGACGAGACTTTTTTTGATGAATTAACCCAACAATATGGGGCCAGAGGAGGAGATGTGGCGGAAGCTTACATTATTTCCCATGAAGTGGGGCATCACGCGCAAAATCAAATGGGTCTAATTGACGCGAAAACCGGGGAAATACAACTGAGGGGAGAGAGCGCTAATGATTTGAGTATAAAACTGGAACTCCAGGCGGATTGTTTTGCCGGATTGTGGGCAAATTCGATTAGGGATTTGGATGTTTTGTCACCCGGGGAAATATCTGAGGCGATGGATGCGGCAGCAACAGTAGGAGACGACCGGATTCAGGAAAAGGTAACCGGGCGGATTAGCCCGGAAAATTGGACTCACGGCTCGTCTGAACAGCGCGTTTCCTGGTTTACTAAAGGGTATGAATCGGGGACGGTGTCGGCGTGTGATACATTTGAGTAATATAATTAATGCAGATGAAGAAATTAACGATGGCGACTATTGGAGTGGTGTCGGGATTGTACCTTCTGAATCCGGGATTTGGGATATTTGAGCTTATTCCTGATGCGGTGCCGTTTGTGGGGAATTTGGATGAGGGGACGGCGACATTTTTTTTGTTATCGGCATTGGCTTATTTTGGGATAGATGTCAGAGACGTTTTTGGCGGCTGGGGAAAGAGGAAGTAGGGCGTTTATTGTATTGCATGATTTTGGTAATACAAGTTACTAAAAAAAATATTCCCAAGTTACAGAATACTAACATTGATTAGTCCATACTTTTCTTAGTCTGAATTGAGACGGGTAATTAACCCTAATAAACAACAGTTAATTTAAGTAGGTAATTAACCAAAATAAATATCTATTAGTTAATTCTATCCCGTCTCAATTCGGCACTTATATGAAAAGTACCAAAGCAGGGGCCAAGATTTCTTTGATGTCGGGTAAAATAGATTTCCGGTCCCCTATTAAAAGAAACGGGTTGCCGAATTGGCCGTTTAAAGTACCTAGGCATAGTCTTTTGTACAACATCTGGTCACTAATTTCGACACCGCCAATAAACTAATAATCCCCGGAAAATTATCTCCCGAATATTTTTTGGTATACTTATGTATATTGGGTTGATAGGAGGTAAAGTTGCATACCGATAAAACAAAGGCCTTTGAGGAGTTTTATAAACAATTTACGGTCCGTGATTACAAAAAGGGAGAAATGCTTATCCGGGCTGATGACGACCCACAGGGCATTTTTTGTTTAAAAAAAGGATATGTCCGACAATACACGATTTCTAAGGCCGGCTTTGAGCTTACGCTCCATATCCTTAAGCCTATCTCGTATTTTCCTATGGTATGGGCGGTTAACGGCACACCCAATGTATATTTTTTTGAAGCTTTAACTCCGGTCGAAGTCGGGCGGGCGCCACGGGACCAGGTGGTCAATTTTATCAAAGACAAACCAACGATTATTTTTGAATTGTTGAGTGAATTAATTGAGGATTATGCCGAATCACTGATGCGGATTGAACATTTAGTTTTTAGCGATGCCCACCGCCGGGTGATTTCAGTCCTGATTTATATAGCAAAGCATTTTGGAGAAGTACGGGATAAGGGGATTATAGTTAACCACCGCTTTACCCAGCAGGATATAGCTACTTTGGTGGGGGTGGCGAGAGAGACAGCCAGTATTGAAATGGCGAAATTGGAAAAAGATGGCTTTGTTAAATATATTGATCATGCCATGGTGTTTAAAGACATGGATAAATTAGAATCCGAGTTATTAACAGATAATTCGAAATCGTAATATCGACGAAGGTAAATTGGCTGATGGTGGCGAAGAGTTGGTGAAGGGACAGGACGACGGAAGTTAATAATAAATTTGTTATGTAGATCACATGGAAGTTGTAGTGGGCGTTACTGTGTATCACATCAATTAACGGTAGACTTCTAGTACTTCAGATATGACAACTACTACAAGGCAAAGGATAACTTTGTTTATTAACCACTCGGTGGCCAAACATGCCAGAGCGGAGGCAGTAGTGGAAGAGCTGACTTTGTCTAACCTGGTGGAAAAGGCGTTAACTCAATATTTACCAAAAGTTACAATAATTAAAAAAATCGAATTATAAGTTGATATAAATCTATAAAAATTTACAAAAAGGTTGGTGAATAAATATGACAACTATAGTAAATAGTCCGACTCCGGCAGCTGACAATAGCGGTAGCGGATTTTTGATCGGTGTTTTGGTTTTGGTAGGACTGGGCTTGTTATTTGTTTACTTTGGTCTTCCGGCGATTAGGCGGATGGGGCCAATTGAGGTAAATGTACCGGCTGCGCAAATTAATGTCCCGGATAAAATTGATGTTAATGTCCAACCGGCAGAATAAGAATATAAATTTTGTGATTTTACTAATTTCTTACACATAATTTATATTTCTTTGAGCGAATAAATTTAGAATTTAAATAGTTATTAATTTTTTAAAAAATATGGGTATTTTACTTTGGATAATCTTTGGAGGGTTGGCAGGCTATATTGCCTCCGTTATTATGAAGACTAATTATAGTCAGGGCACTTTGTCGGACATAATTTTGGGGATAGTCGGAGCGGTGGTGGGAGGATATTTGACAGGGACGGTGGGGCAACCGGGCGTAACAGGCTTTAATGTTAACAGCCTAATTGTGGCCGTAGTCGGGGCCATAGTAGTTATATATATTGGCCGGTTAATCCGAAATAGATAGCCCTTAGAACAATTTAATAATTTAATAAAATAACCATTTAAAAATAAATATGACAGATGTACAAAAGAAAAGAGAGGTAAAAAATACAAACGGAGTTAACCCTATTGTGGCCGGAATTGCCGGAGCGGTGGTGGGAGGAGTAGCGGTGGCAACTTCAATGGTTATGAGCAATAAAAAAAACCGCGACAAAATAAAAGCCGGACTGGCATCGGCAAAAGACAAGACAGTGGAATATTTGGATGAGGTGAAAAAACAGGCATCGGATAGAAAATCGGAGGTAAAAGAAAAAGTAATTCAGGAGGTTAAAAAATTATGACAAAAATAATCAAAGAAACCATTACGACAGGAAGAAATAGTAGTAATAGTATACCCGGACCAACTATTGCCACTCCGGTGATAGCGGATGGAGACAGTAGTGAACCGATTTTGACCACCCAGGTAAAAACAGGGGCATCTAACCGGGAGATGATCGAGTACATGATCTACTTCTTCCTGGGAGTTATTGAAGTTCTGTTGGGATTTCGGCTTATTTTTAAGTTGGCCGGAGCCAGTCTGGCTAGCAGTTTTGTCAGGGTGATTTACTTTATCACCGGGTTGTTTGTCTTGCCCTTTGAAGGGATATTTCGCCGGGCGTATGCTGAGGGGGCAGAAGTGACATCTGTTTTGGAGCCGTCAGTTTTGGTGGCGATGGTCGTTTATGTAATTTTGGCTTGGGGATTTGTGAAATTAGTGAGAATTTCCTCGGGCGAAAAACTGGAATCTTAAAGTTAATAATTGAGGAGAAAAAAATATGGGATTATTGGACATAATCGTAGTGCTTCTAATTCTTTCGTGGTTGGGAGGATTTTCTCTCCACTTGGGAGGAGGGTTAATCCACCTACTTTTGGTTGTTGCAGTTATCATTTTTGTAGTCCGATTATTGGGCTAAAGGTAAAAATATATGAACCTATCTTTTACAAACTTAAGTCCTTTGACTTCGTTGGTATTTGGGATATTAATATTGGTGTTCCCAAGAATTATTAACTATCTAATCGCGGCCTATCTGATAATCGTGGGGCTTATCGGCTTGGGTATTTTGGGATAAAAAAGTGGCAAGACAAAATATAGAGACGACTGTCGGACCTCAGAAACTGCCTTCACAGCAGGAGATTGATGTTTTGGAAAAACAGGAAGAGGCCGAAGTGGTATCAGGCTTGGTAAAAAAATCAAACCGGATATTGGCCTCGATTTCTACCCATAGGCTCCCAATTGATTTGTTTCCCGACACCCTCAATATTGAGGAGGGAAGAATTACCATAATTATTCGTAATTATTTTTTTTCGTCCCAAGTGCATAGCGTGGATATTAAGGATATTTCCAATATACTTATTAATATGACCCCGTTTTTTGCTCAGTTGGTGGTGGTTTCAAAAACTTTTACCAAAAATGATATAAGGATAAGTGGTTTGAGAAGGGACGAGGCAATTTTTGCCAGAAGAATTATTGAGGGATTGAGAACCTTTGAGGAGAAACAAATAGATACTTCTGCTTATACCAAGGAAGAACTAGTGGCAAAACTGGAAGAACTGAGTACGACTGAGATAGTGACGTAGGAACTTTTGTGGTATTCTTTTTGAGATGAAAAAGTGTGATTGCGAGCTATGTAAATTTGAAAATCCGAAGCCAACTGTGACGGCCGTTATAATCAGGGATGGTAAAATTTTGGTATTAAAAAGAAATGAAAATCCTTTTGCGGGAGAGTGGGATTTTGCCGGTGGTTATTTACAAAAAAACGAGACACCCGAAGAGGCCTTGAAGAGAGAGCTAAAAGAAGAGTTGGGAGTTGAAAGTGATCTTAAATTTTTGGGGTATTTTGCCGGAACAGCCAGCTATCATGATTATGAGTTCCCGGTGATAAACATTGCTTATTACGCCAACCTTTTGGGGGATATCAAACTAAATACTGAAGAAAATTCAGAAGTTGTGTGGATGCCTATATCAGAACTCGAGACGGTGGCTTTTGACTCAAACCAAAAAATACTTAAATATATAAAGAAGCAGAAACGGGAGGATTAGAGCTTGAGAGACGTTGCTGGAAACGGGTGAGAGTGACATGATATACTGAGGGAGTATGGTTAAAGATGCTTTGCGTGTGAGTTGGGAGCCCGTTGGTCTTAAAGACCCTATCAGGCCACCCGGAAGAGAGGAGTTAGTTTTGGGTTCGCAGTCGGGTAGGGGTTATTTTGACAAAGCAGTATTTAGAGTTAAGTTTGGCGAAAGGACAACGAGAGTAGGCAGGAGTGTCCCCGGTGGAGGGACAACGATTGAGACGGTGAGGGTGGACGAAGAATACGGAAGATTAATTTCTCAAGCGAGAGAGGCAGAAACACGTGGGGATGGCGAGGGATACTTCCAAGCGGTAAGCCAATTGGCCCATTTTATGGGGCAAGAGATAGGTGAAGACCCAGGAAACCAGCGTGGAGGGGATATGGGAAACACCAGGGTAGCGGCAGGAAGGGCGTTGAGTAATATGGGCATAAACGACGAAACATCTGTAATTTCGACGGGTGAAGATTGGGTGACAGAAAGCGACACATTGAACAATCAGAGGATACCTCATCAATCCGGTACTGACGGGGCGAATTTGTCCGAAGGTGTTGGAACCGATGCCGTGGGTATGTTTAATACCAGAGGATGTGGCTATATTACAGCGAAATTGGTAGATGGACACCATGAAATGAGAGGGCGTACGGTAATTAGACCACATAGCCCGAAGGTGGTGGAAATCCATGTAACAGGGTTCAGGGGGCCTGGCCGCTGAGCGGAAAAACTTCTTTCGTAAAATACCCGATTGAGTTTGTGGAAAAAATTTCGGAACTTTAGAGAGAGATTTTGTAGATTTTTGATTTGATAAAATGAAGATATGGGAACTAATAGAATTTCCGGTGATTTAGTTTTTCTTGAACCACTAAAGTCTGAGGAAAAAATACAAATTATTGATTGGAATAAAGATCCTGAAGTTTCTAAATATACGGAGCCTTGGGATTTTAGTGAGATAGATTCTAAAAGTATTAGTTTTGGAATACACGACAAAATCTCTTCGAAGCTAATTGGAGATGTAGGAATAAGCTCGATTGATCTAAAAAATAAACACGCAGAAATTGGCCTGACTATTGGTAATAAAAATTGTTGGGGGAAAGGATTCGGGACTGATACTGTTAAAACAATTTTAAAATATTGTTTCGAGGATTTAAAATTAATCAAAATATTTTTGGATGTTTGGGTAGAAAACGAGAGAGCGATTGGATGTTATATAAAATGCGGGTTTAAAAAAGATGGCATTTTGAGAGAACATGTTTTTAAAGATGGAACGTATCACGACAAATTGATAATGAGTATTTTGGATAGAGAATATAAAAAGCATGTTAGTCCGACTAGAAATTTTCTGTCACTTAAGGGGTCGGTAAAATCTTTGAGAAAATCTTCTGATAAAAAGATGGATAAAAATATTTTGTCCTATGTAAAAGACGCCAGGTAAATATCTTAGTTTGGGCAAAAAATACGGAGATAAATTTGTAAAGATTGCCACGTCGTCCTGATTAACATCGAGGACTCCTCGCAATGACGGGTTAGAGAGAGATTTGGGAGGGTGTTGCACCGAATGACCGATCGTGTTACACTGTATCAGTGTACTAGCTTGTTAGTACTGATATATGAAAAATAAAGATATAAAAGAACTAATAAAAACCCTGCTTAGCACAAAAACTGAAAGCGAAATGTTTGATCTGCTAAAAGGGCTTTTGACCTCCGGTGAGCTTGGTGAAATATCAAGCAGGTTAAGCATAGTAAGACTATTAAAAGAAGGGGTGCCTCAACGCAAAATAGCCGATAAATTAAGAGTGGGGATAGCAACTGTTACCCGGGGCTCGAGAGAGCTAAAAAACGGCAGATTTAAGAATATATAATTATATTGAACAGATGAAGAATACGAAAAAGATCGGCATTATCGGCGGGGTCGGCCCACAAGCGACTCAATTTATCTTTGAAAAAATAATTAATTTTTCTCAGATTAAATACGGGGCTAAAAACAACAATGATTATCCGCAGATTTTGATTGAAAGCGTGCCTGTGCCAGATTTTATATCTGATACAAATCAAATAGAAATTGCCAAAGTAATGCTAACCGAATCGGCCCGATCCCTGACAAGGGCGGGGGCGACAAGACTGTGTATTGGCAGTAATACGGTTCACATATTACTTGAGGAATTGAGAAAAAGTACCGAAATTCAGTTTATGTCGATGATTGAATTGGTGGCTCAAAATTGCGTAAAACAGGGCTTTAGTAAAGTTGGCCTGTTGGGAACACCGGTTTTAGTTAAATCGAGATTGTATGACAAAGAACTGGAAAAGAACGGCATTGAACTAATTTCGCCGACTGGAAATGAAGTTAAAATTGCTGACAGCATTATCCGTGAAGTGCTAGCGGGCAAAAAAGAATTTCGTAAAAAACAGGAATATATCGGAGCATTGAATAATCTTTTTAAAAGAGGGAGTGAGGCAATAATACTCGGATGTACTGAGCTTCCATTGGCGATTAACTACGAAGCACTAGGGAACAAGATGATTAGCTCAGATGAAGTTCTGGCTGAAGGAATCGTGGATTACTATTACAGATTGGAGTGATAAAAAATATAGGGATAAACAAGTAAAAGATTGCCACCCTTCGACATGCTCAGGGCAAGTCCTTCGACTGGCTCAGGATAAACTAGCTCGGAACTCCCACCACAGGCCCTCCAAAGGCGGGTAAACGGGCAGGCGCCATGACGGGTTAGAGAGAAATTTTGTAGATTTTTTGGTCGGAGCAGAGGACAAAAATTTGATTGGTTTTTTCATAAAAAACCAGGTCGAGGATTTTGAGGTCACCGTAGTTGTAACTACTTTTGTATTTACCTGTTTTGTCGTAGACATAGACGATATTGTCGTTGTCGGAAAAGACTATGGTTTCGGAATCGGTACCGATATTTAAATGGGCGGTTTTGGTGAGGGCGGAAACAGATTGGAGGGCAAAATTTTCTTTGACACCACGAGTGTAGGCGGTGAGACGACCGGAAGCTGATAAAACCCAAACCTTGCCATTGATGGCGAGATTTGTTGAATCACTATCGAGGGACTCCCCTGCTTTGAGCCATGACTGTGGCGGCCCAAAAACCGAATCGGCGGGGGTTGATTTCCAAATAGAAGAATTGGCCGGATCAAGAAGATAAAGAGCGTTAGTCCAGAAATAAAGGCTAACGGGTTTGGTCGGTTTCGGAGAGGTGGTGATTTTCGAGAAAGCGAGCACTTCCGGTGAGCCGGTTTTGGTTATTTGAAAAACACCGGTTTCGGTAAGGGAAAATAATTTGCCTTCACTTACAGCAAAAGCCAATCCTTTGTTGATATCTTTGTCCTGTGAAAAGACGGAATTGTTTCTGTCGGGGATTTCGACACTGTCTACCCGACTGGCGGCTGAGTCAATAATCAACAAAGAATCTCTGCTTAGCAACATACGGGAATACTGGGGGCTGTCGACAATAACGCCATTGTCGGCGTAAAACTCGGGTTTGTACTCTGAGGCAGAACCAGATTGGGAGAGAATTTGAGTGATGTCCTGTTTATATTTTTCAACCTCCTGAGGGTGGATTTTTAGGGCAGAAATTTTGTCCAAAATCGACTGGGCGTTTCTGGCTTCCTTGATGGCATCTTCGAGATTCATGTTTTTTACGGCAAGAGAATTGGCAATCCGGGATTCTATCTCGGTTTTTAATTGCTGATACTGGGCTTCCTGTGATTTTTGGCGGTTTTGGACAAATCCATAGTACGAACCGGCGCCGAGGGCGATTAATATAAAAACGGCGACGATATTGTTGATTTTGGTGCGGTGCTTTTTGACACTACTTTCCTGACTAGAGACAAAAATTGGCTTGGGCGAGAAAAACTTTTTAAAAAAGCCGGGGTTAATTCTTTTAGGGGTGAAACCCGATTTGACTTGAGGGAATACTTTTGGGGACGGGGGCGGGTTGTCGACGGGGGGTTTGGCGGTAACTTCGGGAAGAGAGGGGATGGTATTTTCATCGTCTGAAATGATTTGAACTATAACGGCCGAGGCACCTGACTGGTCGTCCAAAGAATAAAGCTCGGAGAGAAAATTTTCTTCGATATTTTGAATTTTGGTGTCGGAAATTATATTTTTGATTTTTTCCCAGGTTATTTTTTGCTGAAATATTTTGGTAGAAAGAAGGACTTTGTCGCCGGAGGTAATTTTGCCGGAAATTATTTTGGTATTGAAATCGTTGATGTCCAGTAACCGGCTGATTTGCTGACCCCGACTGAGAGTGCAAACTCCTGATTTGCAAACACCCGTATGTAGGGTATCCTGATGGACAATGACGAGAACTAGATCGGTGATGATATCCGACAAAGAGCTTTTGGCCACCGACTCTAAACAATACTGAAGCGAGGCATCGACTTGATCGTGGGGGGAAGAATAATAAAATTGATTGATTTCGGAAATTATGGATTTACCTGTTTTGATAATTTCCGGGTCGATTTCGGGAGTTGAGATGTTTAAGAGGCCGAAAAGGTGGCCTCTTTTTGAGGCAACTGAAAAATCATCTGATTCGTTTTCCCAAAATTGGGCCCAATTGTTGGCGTTGTGTTTTCCGATAAATGACCGACAGATGAAATGCATTATTCTAGTATAGAGTCTAAAAGTCTCAAAGTCTAAAAGCCATGCCTGCCGGCAGGCAGGTCTGAAAGTTTCAAAGTCGAAAAGTCGAAAGTCTCAAAGTTTCAAAGTCTAAAAGTTAAAAGACTGAAAATTTAAAGAAAAACGATGGCGAGGATTATGAGGAGGATGGAAAAAAGCAGATGTAAGTAGGAAAAAGCAATTAAAATGGCATTGAATTTATCATAAACATTGCTAGACATGGAAGTGACCTGCTTGACAATAACAATAGAGAAAATGAAATATAAAATAGTGCCCAGAATAGCGAATAATTTTCCGGCTAAAAGCATGAGGGTATTGATTTGTAACACTATTTTATCCTCCCTTCGAGGGTTTCCTGCTCTTCTTCCCCTCTCATTTGCTGCAAGACTTTTATGACCAAACCTGGGTTGGGAACTAGCTCGACTCTAATAACCGGAATTTCTGAGGCGGTTTGGATAAGAACGGTACCGTAGTTAAAAATGGTTTGGCTGACACCACCCTGAGTGGAGGTAACATCCTGAATCATGGATATTTTGGCTTCGGAAAATTTCTTGCTCAACATGTTGTAAAAATCAATATCGATTACCCTTTCTTCGGTGATAATAAAAACGTTGAAATACCAGGAGAGAAAACTTTCAAAGGCGATAGCGAAAGTGACTAAGTACCAAAAAAGAACAAAAACGGTCTGGTACCGGCCCGGGAAAAAACTAAGTAAGGGGATAAAAGACAGGAGAAATGGGGCTAATAACATAAAGAGGCAGATGATGATCCATTTAACGTTGGTAAACCAGTGACGGCGTAAAACAAGAATTATTTCCTCTTCGTCGTCGCGGGTATCGAAAGTAAACACTTTGGGGCGAGCCAGAAAGGAAGAGAGGGGGCTAGTAGTTTTCCCCTGGATTAATTCATATATTTTTTGGCGGAATTTCATGTTGGCGGATTTATCGGATTCCGAGGATGGTGGCGGTGAATTACGTGTGGGTGGTGGTGTTTGGGACTGCGGAGGATGGATCGGAGCTGAAGCGGAAGGGACAATTTTGGGTTTCTTTTTTTTGGGAGACTCGGAGGGCTTTAGGATAGTAGTAGTAGTGGTTGGTGGAGGGCTGACGGGAGATGGGTCCGACTTCGCTGAAGCTTCGACGGATAAATCATCGGGGGCGATTGCATCTAAATCTTTTGCGCGTGGCATGAGTTATTGTAACATTTTGAAGACTGGCTAATTAAATTATACTAAGTTGTCGAAATTTAATAGGTGATTGGCTAAAAGGTGACACGGTGGGGAAGACCCCAGTCGTCTTTGATATAACGCTCCCTTGGTGTGGCATAAACTGCCGCGGCCCTTTCAGGCCAGGTATTGGCACATCTGACTGTAATACCGGTTAGACTGGTAAGTAGGGCAGCGTGACCCGGATGACCATCCGCCTTCAGGCGATCGGCTCTTTGCTTCTGTTGACTTTCCCAGTCATCGGTAGCTTTGCCTACTACGGCAAGCATTCTGTCTAGGGCCCATCTATCTTGATCCCTGGCTTGCGATTCATCAAAAAACGAGTGGGGGTATTTTCCGTGGTGGTAATGATGCGCCCAGGCGGTCACAACATCCCTGCGGAAATTGCTTCCGCTTGAGGCGGACTGAGTGGCGGCTTCCATAAATTCGTTTGTCGGCCCGTGAGAAGTTAGTGCCCCAACACAGGCGGCAAACTCGGAGACAACTGTGTTGTATAGTGGTTTTAAATGTTGGGCGTTAAGAGGAAAGGACAGTCCAGCCACTGAGCATTTAGGGAGAACCGGCGCTAAGGGGCTTAGTTGGACCGGATTTACTACCCCATTGGCCGTTACTGTGGGGGTTATGGCAATTTGTATATCCATAATCGCTACGACAGGATTTTGCCGGGCGGCTAATTGTTGAGATAATTCTAAGGGAGAAAGACCCCCAAAAGGAAACATCAATACTTGGGGGGCTTTGGCTGAACTAACCTTAACTAGGGTACCAATGTCAATCGACATAAATTGAAGCATAGAAGGAGGTAGCGCCTCTGTAATTGGCTGGAAACGGTGGTCTTCTTCGTACCTATTTAGTAAGTTCGGATCTGTGAGACAAAGGCGATATCCGTCTATGAAATGGTCAGCATCTTGCTCAAGTAGACGGGTATAGCCTTCAAGAGTAATTGGTGGCGGAGCGTCTGGAGTAGTTTTCGGGAGAGCTGTCACCATGCGCGGGGTGGCTTTCTCGGCAGGTGCCTTTTGCGGCAGAACGGCAATCCTTCTATCCGGAGGGATGGCGGTTGCGGCGTTTGCCGGGTGAGCGGGGGGGTGACTAGCTCTGTATTCCTTATACCGTTCTTCCGCCTGAGCTATCATTCTCAAAACCGTTGGAGAATGTCCTCTTCTTTCTGCAGTATTGGTAGGCATTTTTTATGGTTATGTATATAAGAAGTGTGTACTTTGGTGAATTTTACTACTAATATAATAAGTTCGCAAGATGTTATAGGATTGTTTTTGGCTAAGCCAGAATAGAAAAATTTTACGTTTCGGAAAATATATATTTGAATCGTTGATTTAAAATACTTTGAGATGGAGAGGTTAAAAACTTTGGTTATCGGAACGTCGGAGGTTAAGGCGGTAGGCATGGTCTTTGACCCTCCTTCCGGACGGGCAGGCAAGGGAGCCAAGAACATTAAAATCCCTCTTTAATTCTCCCTTTGACAAGGGAGAACATTAGGAGGTGGAAATTGTTTGATTGTCGCCGAGTAAATCGACTATGCGCTGGGTAAGAACAGAAGCGTTTGATTTTGGGGGAAGGTGGAGAAAGAGATGGTGAGTGTTTAAATTATTTTGATTGAGATAAAGTTGGGTGCTGAAAGCAATCCAGTTGCAGTTGTAGGTGCCCATGCTGGAACTGATTTTGAAATAATCAGAGTTGAGGTTATCAATAATGGGAATATTGAGGTCAATAAGAATTGGGGCGAAGGGATAGATTGGCTTTTCGTTATAGGCATTTTTGGCCTGAGTTTCTATCTTTATCTTGCCTGTATATCCATAGGCATCGCCAAGACCAATGATTAGTGAGTAACTATTATGTTCGATATATTTTTTGTAAAAATCGCGAGGATGAAAGTTGATAATAGAATAAACCCTTTGGTGCTCCGCACCACCTTTCCCTTGACAGGGCACATTTTCTTTTTCTAATAATTTTTGGAGCTCGAGGAGGACGCGGCGGGAAATGTTGGTCCCCCACTGGTTGGAGAAGGCATAAATAAGAATTTTCAAATTTAAAATTTAAAAATTTAAAATATGATTGATAAAATCATTATAATTAAATTATCAGTGAGAATGAAAAAGAAAAAAATTTTGGTAATCGGAGCATCGGGGTCGGGAAAAAGTTTTGTGGCTAAGAAATTAAGACTATCGAGAGTTAATGCGGTAGATGCCGATTTGATTGAAGGTCTTCACGGATGGTATGACGGAAAAGGGCAAAAAGTGGCTTTTCCCATAGGAGCAGGTAAAGATTTTCTGGATAACCATCAATTTTTGTGGGATAAAAATTTTCTGAGAGAATATTTGAAAGAAAATAACAAGGTATGGTTGTTCGGATTATCGGGCAATATTTTTGAAATGGTGGATATGTTTGACAAAGTATATTTTTTAAAAGTGGAGCCGGGAATATTGATTGAACGACTTGATAAAAAGGACAGAATTAACCCGATGGGAAAAACCGAATATCAAAAAAAAGCGGTGGTTGAATATGCTAAAAAGATTGAAAGGACGGCAAAAAGTTTGAAGATAGAATTTATTGACGGAACTCTGGCGCCGGAAGAAATTAAGAAAATAATTGAAGAAGGATGATTGTGGCTAATTTATCCCTGGGGATCGGATTCGGGTGGTTTGGGAGTATAAATGCCGGAAGGGAAGGCCCTTCTAGCATTAGGTCGGGAGGCTGCTGTAAAAGCATCTACGGTTCTCAGAATCGCTATCTGCGGTTGGGTTAATTTTTGGCCACTGCTGCGGGCAGCAAGGGCGGCAATGGTTTCCTCAACGCCCGGCAGACGACCTGTTTCTATATCTGACATGGTTTTATTTTACAGCATTTTGATATAAATGTATATCTTTGAACTATAAAACAGCGCAATTATTTTTTTTCAATATTAAATAAAGATGACTTGAGGGTAATGGCTCCGGGGGCGCGGAGGGTGAAAATTTCCTTGAAATCTGCCCCGTTGAAATCGAAGGTGCCCTTGTCGGTGCTGACGTGAACATTTTGGGTATAACCGCCGGTGGAGTAATCGACATTTACGGAGTTAACGGAAGATACCGGGCCACCCTTGTCCTGGACCTGGCGACGGAGCTCGTCGCGGGACCAGGCGTCGGGGTCTTTCCCACCAAAACAGCCCCCTGTGTTTTCCTGGGATAAATGGGTAGTTTCTTTAGTTTTTGTATAAAATAAAACTGCGTTGATAATATCGGAAAACTCATCGTTTGTAAGCCAAGGGTGGGAACGGCCACAGGCTTGATTTGAGCGGGTTTTGTACCAACCTTTGTAATACCAGGAGGAACCGGCAATTTTTTCGTATGAGTCACCAGGCCAGCAGCCTTGATTTCCGCATTTTGTATCCCAAACTTGGGGAGTGGAATGGTCAGCGGTGGTGTAGCTATTGATGGCACCACCGGCGGTAGAAGCATACATGGTGGAAAAAACCCGACCGGTTTTGTTGCTTTTGACGACCAGGCCACGGGTGGCTTCGACGGCGGATTTCCAGTCTCCCGGAGAGTTGTAGCGTGAATTGGCGTAAACCTGGCAGGCTTCGGTGATACAGATGGAGCCGGACAAATTGTTGGTGGAGTTTAGGGCGTAAGTCCGGGCGGCAATTGCCTGGGCTTTTAGGGCTTCCATGCCGCCTTCGCTCCCCCATTTGGCCGGCATTTCGGCAATACCGACAAGATACCGGTCTTCAAAGGGGATGGTACCTATACCCGTAGCTTTGATCGAACCGTTGGTGTCGATTTTCTCGATACGGATATCGCCATAATAGGCTTTGAGAATCGTTTCATAATTTTGGCCTTGTTTTGACCTGCCGAACGCGCCGAACTGGCTCATGCCTTTGCGATGCGGAGCACCAAAGGAAAAGGCGGCAAAAGCAGGAGAAAAACCGGGATTGTAATCGGCCCTTGAAGCGGGATCGTCTGACGAAGAAACATCCCCTACCGAGGTGTTAAACATGGCGGTTTTTTCGGCAATAAGATTCTGCTGCCTTTGACTCAATACTTTTTTGTAATCTTCGGCTTTTTTTATTTCACCGGCAAGGAAGCCAAAACGGGTTTCAAGATCTTTTTTAACTTTGGCCAGTTTTATTTTTTCTATTTCTAGCTTTTCCTTGTTATCACTGAGAGTATTTATGTCGGTAACATACTCGGATATTGTATTTTTATCCTGATTGATTATCGATTGATACCATGAATATTGGCGCAGCAAATCAGAGCCTTCGACACTGGAAAATAAAATAAGCAAGGGAGAAAATTTTTTGGAATTTATATAATATCTTCTGACCCTTTGTGCCAGAAGTAGCTTTTGAATTTCCAAATCGGCTTCCCTGTCTATTAACTTTTGACCCAGTTCAACCATTTTTGCCTCTGAAAGGGCAATTTGGTTTTTGGCCTGACTGATCCTGGATTGAAGATTGGTGGACTCCTTTTTTAGCGGAGTGATAGCGCCTTCGAGGGCGCTGATTTGTTTACTAATGTCTTCGATTTCTTTGGTTAGTTCTTCTGTACTTTTTGCGGAGACTGGCGGGACAAGGTTTAGCGACAGAAACAAGAATATGAAACAAAATATCAACCTTTTTGTGAAATTGATTAGCACAGATTCATTGTAACATTTGGTATACTAATCTAATGACCCGAGGAAGAGTTGTTTTTGTGTTTATGGTGATATTGTCGGCCGTATTTTTGCTTAGACCCGAAATGATTTTGGCAGCGGATAATTTTTGTCCTGGTTTTGAGGCCAATTCGGCTAACCCAAAAATTAATACCGCTTTGGGCTGTGTACCGGTTAAAACCGGAGATTTTGCAACGTGGTTGCTGACTTTTGTTTTTGGGATTGCCGGCGGTATCGCGTTTTTGTTGATGATTTACGGATTTATTTTAATCTCTACAACCGGAGGTGATCCTAAAAAAATGCAGGGGGCGCAAGAGACGGTTTCTTCGGCAATTACCGGATTGGTGGTTTGTATTTTTTCCATATTTTTGTTAAGACTGTTTGCAGTTAACATTTTAAGAATTCCCGGGATAAATTAATGCCAGCACCTATCGACCTTCCGAACGATCCAACGAAATTTACGGGTAAAACCCCCGGGGATGTGATAAGCGCTCTGTTACCGTATGTGTATGTTTTTGCGGGACTGGGGTTACTTTTGATGTTAATATCCGGAGGAATTGGGCTGATGACGGCAGCGGGAAATCCGGATAAGGTTAAGGCGGGTTATGGGAGAATTAGCGCGGGGTTGATTGGGTTTGTGATTGTATTTATTAGCTATATGGTGGTTCAAATTATTGAGGTGGTCTTGGGAATAAAAATTTTGTAGGAATTGAGTTTTGCTTAGGTATTGAACAATCTTTGATGTATCCGGGGGTTAGTGTAATTAAAAAATCCCCGATTACCCGGGGATTTTTAATTTAAAATTTCCTGTTTTGTTTAGAGCCGAACTGATAGCGCCAGAAAGATGAGAAATGCTTTTGACTTACGTCAAAAGGAATATCCTCAAAGGAGGTGATCCATCCGCACCTTCCAGTACGGATACCTTGTTACGACTTAACCCTCATCGCTGAATTTACCTTGGTCCTACAAAATGTAAGACTTTAGGTACCCTCAACTTTGCTGATTTGACGGGCAGTGTGTGCAAGAGGCGAGAACGTATTCACCGCAATCTGCTGATTTGCGATTACTACCAATTCCAAGTTCATGCAGACGAGTTTCAGCCTGCAATCCCAACTGAGGATTGTTTTAAGGATTAGCTCCGCCTCGCGGCTTCGCGACCCTCTGTACAACCCATTGTAGGATGTGTGTAGCCCTGGATATAAGCATCATGATGACTTGACGTCGTCCCCTCCTTCCTCCCAACAAAATAATGCTGGGCAGTCTTCTGTGACACAGTAACACAGAATGGGGGTTGCGCTCGTTACCTCACTTAAGAGAACAACTCACGTCACGAGCTGACGACAGCCATGCAACAGCTGTGTACCACCCTCGAAGGCCGATCCCGTTTCTGGGACCCTGCAGGTACATTTCAAACCCAGGTAAGGTTCATCGCTTCGTATCGAATTGAACCACATGCTCCACTGGTTGTGCGCCTCCCCGCCAATTCGTTTGAGTTTCGGCCTTGCGGCTATACTCCCCAGGCGGTCTGTTTAACGCGTTAGCTTACATCCCCTCACCCGAAGGTGGAAGAATTAACAGACATTGTTTACGGCTAGGACTACTCAGGTCTCTAATCTGATTGGCTACCCTAGCTTTCGTCTCTGAGTGTCAGTATATACCTGGTTACCCGCCTTCGCGCTTGGTGTTCTTTGTAGTATCCACGGATTTTACCCCTACACTACAAATTCCAGTAACCCCGATATAACTCTAGTTTCTTAGTATCCTACCCCTTTCTCCGATTGAGTCGGAGTCTTTAAAATAAGACTTAGGAAACCACCTACAGACTCTTTACGCCCAATAAATCCGGGTAACGCTCGCAACCTACGTATTACCGCGACTGCTGGCACGTAGTTAGTAGTTGCTTATTCAATTTCACTTCATGTGAAAATAAAAGTAGTTTACGACCCGAGGGCCTTCATCCTACACGCGATGTCGCTGCGTCAGACTTTCGTCCATTGCGCAAAATTCCTAACTGCTGCCTTCCGTAGAAGTATGGGCCGTGTCTCAGTCCCATTGTGACGGACTCTCCGCTAAGAGCCGTTAGCCGTCATAGCCTTGGTAGGCCATTACCC
>JBAZYN010000004.1 GCA_041659325.1 Candidatus Shapirobacteria bacterium
AGAACACCCATATTGTATATATTTTGTTTATTTTATATCCGGATCTTCGTAATTATTCCGGCGCCTTTTGAGAATAATAATCTCAAATGTCGGAATTTTACCACCTATCGTATGTGTAATCAAATTGTTATAGGTACTACCCGTTCAATTAGGATATTTAGAAAATATGGGGCCGAGCCTTTCAGACCAAAGCCTGCTCAATAAATTTCTCACCCCCGAACAATCTCTTGCTTTAGAACCATATTGCTCCCACACCGTAACCGATTTTTTTGTACCCATGGCCTGTGATTTACCGGCCCCTCGTAATTGCTCAAGATAAACCCAAAAACCACCGCAAGTATCAGCAGCAGTATTGCCCCGGCCAAAATTTGTTATTCTTATATATGCCCTCGCTAAATTCGTCAGAGTTAATTACCCTTTTAGAAAAAAACAAGCTTTCTACACCAAAAGAGCTGGCGGCCATAGAAGAGTATTCAAAAACAAACAACCTCAGCTTTTCCGATGCCATAGTCCAAAAAGGTATTGTTACCGAAGAAGCTCTGGGGAACCTCCTTGCCGGACACTATCAACTTCCCTTCATGGGTTTATCGAAGCTGACCATCCCCCCCGAAGCCTTCAACAGCATTCCTTTCACCCAGGCCGACAAACACAAAATGGTAGTTTTCAGCCGTGACGCCAATCTTCTCAAAATCGCCACCTGCCGGCCACCGATTGACTCCGAAATTTTAAAAAATATCGCCAAAAAAACCGGTCTCAAACCCGAAGTTTATTATTCCACCGAGGCCGACATAGAAAATGTCCTGATAAATAACCGCCAGGATCTCCAAAGTACATTTGAAAAATTAGTAAAAGAGGGGATAGTCACTGCCACCAATCTTGACGGCTCCGACGATCCTCCGGTCGAGAAAATCGTCGATCTCCTGATTGAAACGGCATATCAGGAAAAAGCTTCTGATATTCACATCGAGCCACAGGAAAAAAACGCCATTATCCGTTTCCGTATCGACGGTTCACTAAATGATGTTTTGACCGTCCCCAAAATTCTCCACGACCGTCTGATTACCCGCATCAAGGTAATGTCTAGTCTCCGCACCGATGAGCACCTGAGCGCCCAAGACGGCAAGATAAAGTTTCACTCAAAAGAAATTTATTTTGATTTGCGTGTCTCAATTATCCCCATAGTAGACGGAGAAAAGGTAGTTATGCGCTTACTTACATCAAATATCGGCGCCTTCGGTTTGGCCGATTTGGGTATGAGTGAAAAAGACATGGAAAAAGTCAAACGTGCCTTTACCAAATCCTATGGCATGTTTCTGTCCACCGGCCCCACTGGCTCAGGGAAAACTTCATCCATTTATTCCATCTTAAAAATCCTCAATGCCCGGGAAAAAAACATTACCACCATCGAAGATCCGGTCGAATACCGCATCAAGGGCGCCAACCAGATTCAAGTCAACAACCGCACCAATCTAACTTTTGCCAATGGTCTCCGCTCAATTCTTCGCCAGGATCCAAATATTATATTTGTCGGAGAAATACGTGACAATGAAACAGCCGGCATCGCCATCAACGCCTCTCTTACCGGCCATTTGGTTTTGTCCACTCTCCACACCAACACCGCCGCCGCCGCCATCGCCCGTCTGATTGATATGGAAGTTGAGCCTTTTTTGGTTGCCTCAACCGTTTCTGTGATTGTTGGTCAGCGCCTGGTCCGGCGTATTTGCGACAAATGCCGTGTGTCCTTTACCATTACCCGTGCCGAACTTCTGAAATATTTATCAGAAGACATGATTACCAAGCACTACATTCCTGTCGGCAAAGCCAAAGAAATTCGGGTGTACAAGGGCAAAGGCTGCAAATTTTGCCACAACACCGGATATGTCGGCCGAATCGGTATCTTTGAAGTTCTAGAGGTCACCAAAAAAATCCGTGAGCTGATCGGCCACCACGCCGATACCGACGAAATTCTTGAGGCCGCCAAAAAAGAAGGCTTCAACAGCATGCAAGACGATGGTCTAGACAAAATTACCAAAGGTTTTACCACTATTGAAGAAGTTCTTCGGGTTACAAAAAACGAATTGGAATGAAAACCACCTCCGTTACCTTTTCTACCGACGAAAAGATCAATCTTTTGAGTAATTTTTCTACCATGCTTTCCTCTAGCATTCCCATTTTGGATGTAGTAAATACCCTGCTTGAAGACTCCAAAGGCAACCTCAAGTTTTTTTTGACCACCTTAAAAGTTGATTTAATCGCCGGCAATCGGATAAATACCACTTTTGCCAAATTTCCCCGCAGTTTTGATCGGGTGGTGGTAAACCTCATCCGGGGAGCCGAAGAAAGCGGTACTCTGGAAACCACCCTTAGGGATATCAAAAACAATATCCAAAAAGAAGCTGAATTTTCCGACAAAATAAAATCAGCCATGATGTACCCCATGATTATTTTCACTGTCTTCACCGGAGTGATTCTCATGATTCTAATCGTTGTTATCCCCAAAATTTCGGTAGTTTTTACCAGGCTTCGGGTTCCTCTCCCCCTGCCAACAAAAATCCTGATTTTTTTATCTGATTTACTGATCCATCAATACCTCTATCTTATTTTTGGTCTGACGGTTTTTGCCATTATCGCTACCTTTCTCTACAAAGAAAAACGTTCTTTTTTTACCAAGCTGATTGTCTCTCTTCCCCTGATTTCCGGTCTGTCCAAAAAAATAGATTTAACCAGATTTGCCCGCAATCTTTTTCTCCTGTTGACTTCCGGTTTGCCCATTTCCACCGCCCTTGAGTTTTCCCAGGACGTCGTAGCCAATCAGCAGATAAAAAATCTAATCAGAAATTCCCGGGAAATGCTAACCTCAGGAAAACAATTTTCTACCGGTCTAAAAAACAATAAAAATGCCATCCCCAGTATGATGATCAAGCTAATCGAAGTCGGTGAAAAAAGCGGGACTCTGGAGAAATCCATGCAGGATATTTCTGACTACATGGATTATCAGGTATCAAAAGACCTAAAAACCATCACCGCCCTCATTGAGCCGATTATGCTTATTTGTGTCAGTATCGCTGTCGGCGGGATGATGATTTCAATTATTGGTCCAATCTACGGGCTGATTAGTCAAGTTGGCGGCAGACGTTAAATTACTTCAACACTTCCTTAATCTTTTTGAGAAATTCATCCGGATTCATCTCGGCTTTGTTCAGACAAGCCACCGCCCCCTTTTGAATCGCATCCTTAATTACTGGGTCATAAGCCAAATTTGTCAAAAGAATTATAGGACCATTTCCAACCTTCGGTTTTTCCTCTCTCAATTTATCCAATATTCCGATACCGTCCAGGTAGGGGAGCATCACATCGAGCAAAACCAAATCATACCCACCGGCAATTATTTTTTCAAATCCCTCTTTTCCGTCAACCGCAGTTTCTACCTCAAAACCGGCATTTTTCAATATCTCTTCATATAACTCTCTTATATATTGATCATCATCAACTAAAAGAACTTTTTGTGCCATATTTTATATAATTTATATTATATATTAACAAATACTTGACATACCTGATATTATATCAGCGTTATGCCAAAACGTGTTGAGGGACAACCCGATTCAGGTGCAAAAGAACCCGCCGCAAGCTCTCGGGTCGATCTATCACCACTCATTGACCGAAAGGAGGATGGTTTTTTATCCAGGGTATCGGACCAAATGAAGCTGCAAGGCAATGAAGATGGTGAAGACCGCCATCGCGATCCGATTATCCGAAAATTTTATCGCGGCGCATTAAAGGCAATCTTTGCCCCGGGACAAAAATTTTCGACCATGCTGTCCGAAATTCATGCCCATCGGTCTGAAATGGATGAGACACATATGGTCAACCTGTTTTTCAGAGCAATTCAGTACACTCGCAGACACAACAATGATTGTGCTTATATGACTTACGAAGAAGATGATTGGGCTAAATATTTTTCTGGAACTGGTTTAGCAGATATAGATACGATCAAACAAACCATGAAAGAAAAAAATACCGCCACAAATATCCCCGCCCGATATATCGGACTCGCCGCCGCCCTCCGCCTTATAACCGCCGGCAATCCCAATATCCGACTCGGAGTAGGGGATGTTGGCTGTAGTCTTGGCCTTGGCCTACCCGCCTCTATTCATCCTGACTATTTATCGAAACTGCAATTTGCAGACGGAACTGATGGCCAGCAAATTCAAGCCGCCCTTTCCCTACCGATAGCCGAACTTTACCGGGCGATTGGGATCGATATTGACCTTCCCGACGTCGAATGGGTTAAGGCCTGCAATTACCCGTCACAATATGACACCGATGGCGCTGCCATTGATAAAACTATTGCCGAATTATCCGAAGTGTCGCGTACCGTAGATATAAAGCAGGCCGACATTACCAGCCCGGAGTCGGTTGAAATTCTGACGGGAGGTGGCCCCGCTCTGCACGTAATTCATTCATCTCTGACCATGTACGAGCTAACCCTCGAGCAGCAGCAAGCCGCCCTCGATAATATCGCCAAGGCCTTGCGTGTTGGCGGAATTTACCTCGAGTTTACATTTGTCGATCCGAAAAATTGGTTTAAAGGCTTTCACGCTTTAGCCAGATATAAAACTCCTTCAGGCCAGCTCTCAGAATCGCTCGAATGGCTTGTCTGGGGCGATTCACGTTGCCGTCAGGTCGATCGGGGTACAGACTTCGCCCAGGTAAACGAGTATCTTGCAAACATGGGGAGAAACCACAATTTGTGATAATCTAAACATATGTCAGCCCAAGAAAATCCACCCTTATCCCCCTATTTACAAAGGTTGGCTGCATTACAAAAATTGGGCTTACTTCCACATCAGGGTGGGGAGCTTCCCTCAAAGACATCCGAGTTTGCGCCAAAAATTGTTTTCATGGACACACCTCAAGGAGTCGCCGAAGTTGGTGATGCTCTTGCTATGGGGTGGCCGGTGATTACCGATTATGGTGCCACTTACGGCACTACTTTCCCTCCCCACATCCGGGAGGCCGTTGCCCTCGCCCGTGGTGAAGTTGAGCCGTTGCCCACCGTTTCTATCGTAACTTTTCGCGACGTTGCCTATGGCTGGATGGATACTTCCCGTATTCATCCGGATATCGTCAAATCGCTTAATGCGGGTAAATTTGACATTTTAAACGGAATTGCTTTTATGAGATATTCCTGCAACGATGTCTGTCAAAAAACTCTGGGCCGGCATTACGTAAACGCAAAACAGGAAGTCCAGGTTTTTATTGTCGAAGATGTTGATCCGCTTATGTCATACCTTCGCCGGGAGCATCGCCTCGCCTATATCGCCGTCAGATCATCAAATGTCACCGGTCAACAGGAAGAAGCTTTTCCCGGAGGGGCGCTGAAATATGCTGCCTCTATCGGTTCCCCGATTCTGGCCGTCCGAACTGTTGCCTCACTGACCGTCCAGCAGGAAGATGAGCAAAATGTCCGGGAAAATTTATACGATAAGTTAAAAAGAAAGCGATACGGATCCCAACCGATTGTTACTCTTTCATCCGTCGACGAGCCTCCGGCTATTACCCTCACCCGGGCTGGAAACACCGACCCAGCCACCCTCCAACGGCTCATGGCCGACATTATTGCCGATGGTATTGGTTTTGTTTATATACCCGAAAAAGTAACTAATTTCACCAGGCCCATGTATGCCGCCGGAGACGACGTCCGCACTCCCCAAGATATCCGCCAAAGTTTGCTAAGACATTCAGGCCTAATTTAATCTATTCCAATGCGCCCAATCCGGCCTGAGCACAGGTTACATCCTTGTTAACATCAGCCGAGCCTCCCACGCCGATAGCTCCAACCACTTGGTCATTTTCCGAAACAGGGATGCCCCCCGCAATCACCATCAATTCTCCATCAAAAGCACTTGTAGTCCCATAGTACGGTTGGCCCGGAGTCGCGTATTTGGCGATATCAGCCGTTGCCAAACGTAAAACAGCCGAAGTATAAGCTTTAGCCATTGCATATTTGGGGCTGATAATCAGCGCTCCGTCCATTTTTTGGGAAGCTACCATTACCCCATAGTTATCTACTACCGTCACGGTAACTTTTTCTTTTAGTTCATCGGCTTTTTTAACTGCCGCATTAATTGCTTTTAAAGCTTTCTCAAGTGTTATCATAAAGTGCAAAAACAAATAATATTATTATATGCAAAACCATTCTAACACACCCAAAACCAGAAAAATAATTGAAGCCCTCTGGAAGTTGGAAAAAATAATTCTTGATACCCTCGATTTCAACGAGGTCGTCCAAAAAATCTGTGATGGTTTACTGACCGAACTAGGTTATCTTAAACTTGGCTATCGGATTATTGTTTTGACCCTGGTTGACGAAAATAAAAAAGTCTTAAAAAGGATATCTCTTTCTCAGACCAAAGAAGCCGCTCGCGCTCAGGCCGCCTCTGCCGTCCCCTTTCATAAAATTGATATCCCGCTTGGGTCCAGGAACAACCTTTTAATAAAAACACTTAAAAGTAATCAGCCCGAAATTACTCACTATTGGCCCGACATTTTCCGCCCCACTCTCACCGATGACCAGGCTCTGGCAAACCAGAAGGCTTCCGGTATCAAAACTAGTATGCTTTATCCGGTCACCGTAAAGGACAAGGTCATTGGTGTCGTCATTTTTAGTCTAATCAAGCACGAAGACAATATTTCCCAAGACGAAAAAGATTTGATCAGAGGCTTTTGCGATATCGTTGGTTTGGCCGTCCAAAATGCCAGGTTATATACCACTCTTGGTGAAACCTCTGAAAAATTAAAACAAGCCAATGCCAAATTAAAAGAGCTCGATGTCTTAAAAGACGAATTTGTTTCTGTTGCTTCACACGAGCTTCGCACCCCCATGACCGCCATCAAATCCTACCTTTGGATGGCCCTAAGCGGTCAAGGCGGCCCTCTCAATTCCAAGCAAAAATTTTATCTTCAAAGATCCCTCGACTCAACCGAACGGCTTATCAAGCTCGTCAACAACATGCTAAACATTTCCCGGATAGAGTCCGGCCGGCTCTCCCTGGAGCTAAACAAAGTCGACCTTTCAAAATTAATAGAGGACGCCATCAACGAAATTGCCCCCCGGGCCAAAGAACTGGGTATCAATTTGGTCTACAATCCGGCTCCGTCCCTTCCAAAAGTTATCGCCGATGCCGACAAAATCAAAGAGGTGGTGATCAATCTTATCGGCAACTCATTTAAATTTACCCCGAAAAACGGCTCTATTACCGTAAACTTCCAAGTCACTGATGATCAGGTTATCACCTCTGTCACTGATACCGGATCCGGCCTTTCCCCCGATATGATCAAAAATCTTTTCCAAAAATTTGGACTGATCAAGGGATCTTATCAGACCAACCAAACCCCAACCGACCAGGGGACCGGCCTGGGCCTATACATTTGTAAGCAAATCATAGAACTTCATCATGGCACTATTTCCGCCCTCTCCGAAGGTGTTGGCAAAGGATCAACTTTTAGTTTTTCCTTGCCAGTTTACACTCCCGCCAAGCTCAAACTTTATCAAAAAAAATTCCAGCATACTAGTAATATTGGTATCATTCACAGTAAGATTTAATCATGAGCCAAAAGTCTGGGTTTACTCTCCTCGAGGTCACTATAGTTCTCGGTATCCTGGCTCTCCTCTTTTCCATTACCTCACTTAATTTAAGCAACACTGCTCCCAAAAGTTCACTCGACAATGCCGTCCAACTTTTAATCGCCAACATAAAAGAGCAGCAGCTTTATGCCCTCACCGGCAAAACCGAAGACCAAACTGGTACTAACTTTGGTATTTATTTTGGCCCCCAAAAATATACTCTTTTTCAGGGAAACACCTACGACGCCAATGACCTATCCAACTATGATGTCCATCTTGACGACATCGACACGTCTTCAACCGCTACCGGTTCGGTTATAATTTTTACCAGAAACACCGGTGAAATCCAAAATTTTCAACCCACAGGCAACACTATCACTTTAACCCAAACCAACATTCAACAATCAAAGACAATCACACTAAATAAATATGGCATTATCGAATCAATTTTCTAAATCAGGGTCGGTCTTGGTAGAAATAATCATCGCCATCGCTCTCATGGCTTATATTGCTCCGGCCATTATTGATGGTCTTATCACTACCAGGCAGGGTGAACCTCAGCAGAATCAGCGTTTGACAGCTCTCGCCCTGATTAAAGAAACACAGGAATCGTTACGGGTAATCCGGGAAAAAGGTTGGTCCGCTTTTGCCGTTAATGGTACTTTTCACCCTCAAATATCTGCCGGCTCCTGGACACTTTTATCAGGCACCGAAACGGTAGGGGATTTTAGCCGCAGTATCACCATCTCTGATGTCTACCGTGATACATTTGGAAACATTGGTTCTTCCGGTATCGTCGATTCTTCTACAAAAAAAGTTCTCACCACCATAAACTGGACCGAGCCGATTGCTTCTTCCGTCACCACACTTTCCTATCTTACGAGATATCTCGACAACCTTTCTTATGAGGAAACGACCGCCTCTGATTTTAACGCTGGTATTGGTGTCGGTGTAACTGTAACTTCAACAAACGGTGGAGAGATAATTCTTGGCTCCGGCGGACGGGTAGACTGGTGTAAACCTGACTTAACCATCAACGCCCTGGATCTCCCCGGTCAGGCCTACGCCTCCGATATTTCCGCCATCGAAGGTCGGGCTTTTGTAACTACCGGCGGCAACTCTTCGGGTGATTCAATGGACAGAATCGATGTTACCAATTCTAACCCCCCGGTTGCCTCAAACACTGGTATCTACAACAATAGAAAATCATACGCTATTTTTGCTACTCCCGCCTACAACTATTTGACCTCAGACCACCCCAGCCTGACTGTCGATATTGTTAATTCTGCCACCCTAACGCATGCCGGATATTTTCTGGCAAGCGGCGGAGGCAAAGGCAACGGTGTCTATGTAGACGGAAATATTGGCTATGTTACCGCTGGATCAAAGCTGTACACCTTTGATACTTCCACCATCACCGGCAATAATCAATCAGAGCTCGCCAGTATTTCTTTGGCGGGAATAGGTCAAAAGGTGGTAGTCAAAAACGGTTTTGCCTACGTTGCGATTTCCGGATCCTCCATCAAACTCCAGATTATCTCCAGTACAAACGGTGGTCGTAGTCTAAAAATTATCGGTCAAGCCGACTTTGATAGTCAGTCGGCTGTAGGTGTCGCGGTTAACTCCACCGGCAGTCGGACTTATGTCATTACCGCTGCCTCTGGTACCCAAAAAGAACTATTTATTATCAACACCGCCGACAAACCGCTCGATCCCCCCACTCCCGTTAATTATTCTGTTGTCGGTAGCTATGAGGCCAATGGTATGAACCCCAAGGGGATTATTGTTGTCTTTGGAAACAAGGTAATAATTGTCGGTTCCGGCGGTGAGCAATACCAAGTGGTCGATATTTCCAGTGAGGCCACCCCCTCCCGTTGTGGCGGCTTAACCAATCCTTATGGCGCCAGCACCATCAACGCTATTGCTACAGTGGTCGAACAGGATTCCGATAGTTACTCGTATATCCTGACCAACAACAGCAGTAAAGAGCTGCAGATCATCGAAGGCGGCCCCGGGGGTGTAGTTAGCATCAATGGCAACTTTACTTCCAAAATATTTTCTCTGGACCGAGCCACTGCCTTTAACCGTTTTAATATTGACGCCGAGACACCCTCCAGTACCGAAATCCGCTATCAATTTGCCCTTGCTCCTCAGGTATCCGGCAGCTGTGTGGCCGCCAACTATGTCTTTGTCGGCCCCGACGGTACCCCCTCGACCTTCTTTACTTCCAATTCCGGAGCAATGCCGTTGTCAAACGACGGTCTGGATTACGAAAATCCCGGCAGTTGTTTCCGCTACAAAGTTTATTTAAGCTCGGCCGATAGGTCTCAAACCCCGGTTTTTAACAGCATTAGTGTTAATTACTCCCCCTAAAATGAAAAAAATCTCACCTAGTGCCGGAACAACCCTAATCGAGCTAATCCTATACATGGGGCTTTTGTCTATATTTCTATTAATGATTTTCAATTTATTTGCCACCATTCTTGCTTCTCAAACCCGTTCCGTCGCCGTATCGCTCGTTCAAACCAATGGTAATTTTATTTTAACCAAATTAACTCACGACATAAATCAAGCCGATTCTATCATCACGCCTTTAACTGTCGGCACCTCGGATACTTCCATGGTTCTTCGTGTAGGCACTTCCGATTCCGACTATAATGTCTCGGACGGCCGTCTTGTCCTTACCGATAGTACTGGTGCATCCAACCTCAACGATACCGATACTACGGTTTCTGATTTTGTTGTAAAAAGATTGGGCAATTTCGGTGGAAGACAGGGTTTGCAAATATCGTTTACAATTACAAGTAATGTTATCGACAACACTAGCGTCAAAACTAAAAGTTTTCAAACATTTGCTTCTCTAAGATGAATCCAAAATACATTTTTTCCACCTTCCAAAACGGGCAAGCCCTCACCTCTCTTTTGATCATCATGTTTATCGGTCTGGCAATAGTTTCCGCCTCGGTGGGGATGATCAGCACTAATCTTGCATCGACCTCCGGGCTCCTTGTATCAAATGATGCCCTGGTGGTCGCTGAAAGCGGGGCCGAGGATGCTCTTCTTAAAATCCTTCGCAATCCATCATACGCTGGGGGGACTTTGCCCCTTAGTATCGGCACTGCTACTGTCAGCATTTCTTCCACCTCTCCCTTCACCTTTGTCTCCACTGGTCAGGTGGGTCAATACCAACGCTCAATTCGGGTTATACTAAATAATACTGACGGTGTTACCACCGTCACTTCTTGGAAAGAATAAAACCATGACCAAAAAATCTAGCCTTATTTTTTACCTTGATCGGCAAAAATTAATTATTGCCGGTACTCAGTTGGCCGTCCCCCTAACCCTGGATTTCCCTGCAAGCATCGTTTTGGATATCGACATTATCGACATCGAATCATTTGACTTACTTCTGGGAAATTTTCTGGAACAATCCCAAATTGCCGTCTCCGATGTCCTGCTGGTTGTTTCCCCAGAAGTTTATTACGAAAAAGACACCTCCCTTTCCCTCGACCCTACCGAGCGTCAAAATCAAATTGATCTTTTTTCGGAAACGATACCATTCAAGCATCTTATTTTCAAAGATTATTCATTAGGTACGCCCCGTCTCATCGCCTTAAACAAAAATTTTTACGAACCGGCAATCAAATTAATCGAAAAAAAGGGCTTCAACATCTTTACCATTATTCCTTTTTTTGTCCTTGGTCATTTTAATTTAAAATTGGAAAATTACCAGCCCGCCGAAGTAAAAGAAATTTTCAAAAAAATAAAGTTGCTTGATCCTCTAAGTATTATTTCTAGTCAGGATATCGACAAAATGGTTACCACCCAAATCCACAAGCCCAAGGAAGACTCTAAGCGGACATATATATTACTTGCTGTTTTTTGTTTCCTCTTTGTCTCCCTTCTGGCTTTTGTTCTTCTTGGTCCCCGGCTACTTAGGCCCGGTGCCAAAAAAACATACCCACCACCATCTATAATATCCACCCCCATCCCGACAAAGGTTTTAATCTCCCCCATCCCCACCGTTACTTTTCTTTCCGAAGAAACCTTACGAATCAAAGTCGTCAATAGTTCCGGGGTGGCAAATCAGGCGGCTGCGGTAAAGCAAGCATTGACAGCCGCCGGTCTAAAGGAAATTACTATCGGCTCTTCGTCCAAAGTCACCGCCGCCAACAACCAAATTAGTTTTTCCCCAAATGTTTCTCCCGAATCCCGTCAAAAAATAACCGCCGCCGCTGAAAAAATTGCCGGGGTATTTACCGAGACCGAATCCACCGATCTTACCAATATTGATGTGCTTATCACCACTACTTTCAAGCCCGGTACTAAAGCTACCCCTTGACAACAAATACTGATTTAAACTAGTCTTAATCAAATGAAACAAAAAATCTGCCAAAAAACCAACAAAAGAGGTTTCACCTTGATCGAGTTATTGGTCGTCATAGGTATCCTCGCTCTCTTGCTTGCCATTACTCTTATCGCTATCAACCCGGCCAAACAGTTCGCCCAAGCCAACGACACCAAGCGTAGTAGTGATGTCAATGCCATTTTAAATGCTCTCAACCAGTATGCCGCCGACAATCGGGGCCAGCTTCCCGCCGGTATCGGTGCCTCAGCCGTTTCCATTGGTTCTTCAGGGGTCAACCTCTGTGCCGATTTAGTCACCGAATATCTGGCCGCCCTCCCCACCGATCCGACTAGTGGTAATACCGCAGGAGAAGTCGGAGCTCCCGTAACTGTCTGTACTGCCGCCTATGATACCGGTTATGTAGTTTCCAGAAGCGCCGACAATAACCGTCTTACTGTTACTGCCACTAGCGAGGTCAACCCGACCATCCCGATTTCAGTCACTCGCTAATAGAATTATTTAGACATTCAAGCCCCCCCAAGCTTCTCGAAGGGGGGCTTTTGGTATCTGTATAATTATTTTATGGATGAAATAAATTATTGTGCCGTCTATCATCAGTCAAGCGAACCCTTAGATTATTATTGCCGCAATTGTGGTAAAAGTTTGCGGCCCCGACCTCTTTCCACTTCTGTACGAAGCCAACTAGTCCTATATATTAAAACTCTTCTCTTGCCACCATTTGGTTTTATTTGGGGCTATCGCTATCTACGCCAATCGGACACCGTCTCAAAACTGGTCGGTCTTTTTACTGTTCTCATCACTACGGCTGAAATTATCTGGCTTATCCAATCCACGGTAAATACTTTTACCACCGTCAATCAGGAGATTTATCGGCAGATGAAACTCTACGGACTTTGATTGGATTATATATAATTACTTGTGCCAAAAAAACTGATTTTTTTTCCCAGCCGTCGTCGATAATTTTTGAAAAACTTCAGGACTCTCTTTTCCCGAAATTTCTCGTCGGTCGGGTTTTTGCCTATATGCCCTCAGACGGTAGCAATGTCGATGCCTCTGCCAAGTTCGTTTTACTGACAAATTTATTTTTGGCTAAAAAGCTTTAATCTGTGCCAGGGCCGTTATCGAAAACAACATCAGTACCGACAGGGTAAAGGTGACAATCACAAAAAGCAAATAAAATACTTCAAAAATATTTACTTTCTTTCCGTTTTTCCATTTGTTCAGCTGATGATATATCCACACCGAAGACTCAAGCAAAAGTGCCGCGTACAAAATCCAGTCTTTCTTTTCTGGTTCAATCATCTCCGTTATTTCTACATTGCTCCCGGCCACTTGCCCGTCGGTTACGTTATCCGTTTTCTCCTCCGCCATAGCCGCCAGCACTTTCCCGTATCGGCTCTTAACCCCAAATTCTGTCTCCGACCAGTTTGACATTAGCTTCTGGCCATTTTGGTCCAGGCCGTAAATTATTGTCCGGCTTCGATATTGTCCTTCACTTGTTTTTATGGGTATTGGTATTCCAAAGTGTACTTTCCCGTGTCTGTTTCCTTTAATTTCACCCAAATCAATTTCTGCCCATCGATAAAGTTCTCCGTATTGATCATATATCTCATGCCGCAGATATGTGTTGTATGCCGACACCGCCGCTCTGTTTTCTACTTCAATTTCAAAAGTCACCACATCACCCGGGTATACAAATTCATTTACATTATTACCGACTTTTATTACCAATTCTGCCCTTCGGCTGTCCTGGTTCTTTGATCCTTCTGTTGTTACCTCCGCCGTCTCTTCTTGTCCCTCACTACTGTCAATTTGCTCATCAATATCCACCACCACCTCACCGTTTTGAACTACCAGAATTTTGCTTACCGCTACCGCTTGATTGTTGCCGTTGTTCGTTTCCACCTGTCGGTTTCTCACTATCGCCCGCGCCTCCGCATCTATCAGTACCTCCGCTGCCAAAACCGGTCTTATAATTTTTTGCCACCAGGCTAATTCCTCATCAACTCCGGTGGCTACCTCTATCACAAAAGTTCCCCCCTCATTTCTCCCCAATTCACCCAATTGCCACTTTATCCTCCTCCCGCTGACAACCGGGTTCATCCCGCTGCCGTCTTTCACATACGCTGTTCCCTCCGGTAATACCAATTCCAGTTCGGTTCCCCTGGCTGTATCATACCCCAGATTTTTATAGCTCACCTGATAGGCCAGGCTCTCCCCCTGGCGAACTTCATTTTTCAATGCTATTAGCCCAACATCCATGTCCGGATAGGCAAATATCACTCTCCCTCTCCAGCCCCCAATTATATTAATCAGGCCATAAAACCAATTGTTGCCCGAAATATTTACATTTACCAGATTATTTAAATTGGCAATCGCCGTTGCCTCTCCGGTTTTGATTGCTCCTGTGCCGCTTTGTTCAATTACATTGTTGCCGGTATCTGCCGATACCTTTATGTTGTTGTAAACCTGGGCGTCATTACTATTGTAAATACCTAGATTTTCCCCTCCGATAGGGGATATCGCCCAGTTGCTAAAATCAGCCTCCGCTGTCATCCAATCGGTCGCCCCCGGCGCCGACCAGTTAACCACCTCCGTTTTTTCTCCTCCCCAATTGTTAATCGAAGCATAAAAATACCCATCACCGCTTATATTCATATCGGCTATAGTTGCGCTTTTTGCCAAAGCCATCGCCCCGCCGGTTTCTACCGTCCCCTGTGTTTCTGCTGATACGCTATTTCCCCCGGTGTTGGCTTCTGCCGTCACTTCATTTTTGATATTACTTTGATTCTGGCTGCTGACCACCGCTCCCCCGGTACTTCCCCCTGCTCCAAACCAAGTCGGTGCCGGTAGGATCAGGTCAGCCAACAGGCTGCCGTTGAGGTTCATAATTCCAAAAAACACCTGATTGCCAAAAATATTCGTGTTAACCAGATTTATCACATTAGCCAAAGCCGTCGCCGATCCCGACATTATCACCGCCTCATCGGTTTCACCGATTACATTCATCCCCGTCCTGGCCATTACCGTCACCCAGTTTTCCACCGATGCTTGGTTAAAATTACACAAGCTCATCAATTGGCTGTTTCCCTCATTTACCGTCATCGGTTGGGCTGATAACTCCTGCCACATTTTATTCAAGTCCAAGTCTTTCTTTTCTCCCGAAAATATATTGTTGATATAAACGCCGATTTTTCCGCCCACAATATTGCTGTTGACCAGGTTGATTACATTGGCCACTGCCGTTGCCCCGCCGCTTTTTATTTCCGCCGATATCTCCGTTTTGATGACTTCATTTCCTCCGGTATCGGCGCTCGCTGTCGCTTCGTTAACCAAATCGGCTTTATTTTTATTTATTACCTGTTTTGGTATCACCACTACCACTTCACCGCTTAAAGCTTTTGACGGTTCAATCAACGTATTTTCGTTTATTGTATTTTTCGAATCAGTCTCTGCCGACGCACTACTGGTATCAATCAATCCCGTTACCGCTTCCTCAATTGTATTTCCCCCCGTCTGGCTGTCCGCCGAAGTTTGCGCCGAAACCGACGCTTCATGTTCATTTACCACGATTTCCACCAGTTCCGGACTGGTTGTCCCTATGGTTGGGGTTGGCGTTGTTCCGTCGATTTCCGGTCCTGCTTCTGTTACGCCCACCCTTTCTGCCGTTACTTCCGGCGTTTCTGTCGGGGTTATTTCATCCGCTGCTTCCTTATTTTCCGATACCTGAGTTGAGCCCACTTCTAATGCCTCTGCCCAAACCGTCACAGGCACCAAAAGCTGATTCAGCCAAAGCGAAAAAATCGCCAAACAATTAAAAATTTTTATATATCTTTTTTCCATAAAAACCTACCTCTCTACCGCTCCCCGGTATCAACCGGGGGAGCAGTCGAGAAATATATCTAGTTCAAATCATTGACTTGAGCGTTGACTACCACTGAACCTTCTGCAAGAGCATCAGCTCTACCGGTATAAAGGTAACCGTTTCCGCCTCGTACGGTTAATCGGTTATCACCTGAATCGGCATCTGCCTCAACCTCGCTATCCACCATTACCAGATTTACATCTATTTCACTGGCAGGTTGGTATCCTCCTCCGCATCGGTTTAGAGTATTGCATGGGCTAGTGCAGCCTTCGTCACAGCAGCCGTTTTCTTGTCGGCCGACGGTAACACCACCTCTGGCAGTTGCCCAAGCTTCACCGGTATCAATTATTCCGGTTACAACCACGGGTTCCTCTTCGGGTTCCTCATGACACCACGGCCCAAAACACGGCATTCTATTTGTTTCCCTGACTGGAGCGGGAGCGCCAATATTGACATTGTTATCGCCTGAATCGGCTTCTGCCTCCACCTCGCTTTCAATCAGGGTGACATTCGCATTGATATCCGGGGTAACCCGGGTCATCCTGGATGGTCGTGTAAGAGCCGAAACTGGTACCGCCACGGCCAAAAGAACGGCCACTGCGGTTAAAGTTGCAATTGTTTTTTTCATATGTTTTTTAAATTTTCACCCCCTTTTAAAATTTTTAAATAATAATACGTAAAGGAATAAAACAAAAACACCCCAAACACGCGCCACAAACTCCAAAAACATCTCTTTTGTAAATACTATATATACTCATGGAAAAAACAAAAGCCACCTTATATTCTGAATTATCACCAAACCAAAATATCAAGTCAATACTATCAAAACAGGTCACCGAATTTAATCCCAAACGAACCGCTTTATTTTAAAAAGCAAAACAAAACCAAATTTTTTTAACTCCGAAAATCCGATTTTCCGGGCATTCGATATCTGCAAACAAGGAACATCAGTCGGGGCAAATAAAAATACCCAAATAATACGAAAAATTTATTTCCATTTTGTGGTAAAATAGAGAAGGTATAGAGTTTTACGGTTACATTCTTTTTGGCGCAGACGAATACAATGGATAACTTATTTGTATATTTTCTTCAAGCTCCTGCTACCGGAAATGATCCTGTCGTTTGTAAAGGGGCGGAGCAAATACTTAATAGTCTAGGCGATAGTATTAATTTCCAAAAAATTTCTCACCAATCTGAGGAACAAAGAGACCTAATTGAACTCCACCAACCTCTGCGAATTTTCACTCTTGGATGTAGCCCCCAATTCGAGGTCACTCCGATTACTTATCTCAATCAAAAATACAATCAGGATTTTCTGGTTATTTGGTTTGACATCCGGGGATATCCTTTTTTCACCGATCCCGCTTTTTCTCAGCTAGATTTAAATCAGATAATTTTGGCCGGTGTAAACGACCTGGGTCAGTCCATCACCACCACTTCCTGCCACGAATTAAAAAATGGTCAGTTAATTTATAAAATCCTGAAAAAAGCTAAAAAAAATATTTATATTCATCTCAACCTCAACGTTCTCGACCCTCAGGAATTAGGATCAGCTTCCCGCCCCGACGAAAACGGTATTCCCTTCGAAGCTTTAATCAGCCAAATTTTTCAGGTAAAAAAAGACTTCAACATTGTCGGGATAAGTATCGTCGAAGCCCCAACGATGACTCAATATCAACTGGACAAAGTCAACAAATTAGTACTAAAAACCTTCGAATAGTAAAAAAGTAAGCTATTATTAAACAAGCTTACTTATGAAAAAAGATATTCTGTCGCTTCTATCTGTTTTCAGCCTCGCAGTTTTAACCCTTTCTTTTTCCCCGCCGATTTCTTTTGCCCAAAGTTATACTTCCCGTCAAAGAATTGGTGTCGGTGTCCACTCCCACACTCCCGTAGACTATCTCAATTGGTATGATTTTCAGGCTTATAATCTTGGTTGGTATTTTACCTGGAAGGGGACCAGTGATTTACCCAACCCTGGCAATATCGATGGAGTTGAATTTATGCCCACGTATTACAATGGCAAATGCCCTCAGGCTTCTCTCGATCTGGTAAAAAATAACCCCACTGCCTATCCTTTTGGGACCACTTTTTTGATCGGCAACGAGCTTGGTATGACCGAAATTCCCGATATGGCTGTTTATGCCCAGGATTACCGCAATTGTTATCTTGCTCTCAAAAATTTAAATCGAAATTACAAAGTTGTTTTGGGCGCCCTAACTTCGTCAAGTCGGATATATATGCTCGAAACCATCCGTTCCGAGTATAAAAAAAATTACGGCACTGATTTGCCAACGGACGGTTATCGGGTCAATGTCTATTTTGAAACTTTGGCCAGTGCCGTCACCAAAATGCGTAATTTTATGAAAAGTGTCGGCGATCAGGATAAGGACTTAATCATCACCGAATCATGCCATCCCGACAAAACCGAATCCGAAAATGTTGCCTACCTAAAGGAAGCTCTAAACTACACCACCACTACCAAAGATACCTCTATCGGCAAACCGTCCGATAATTACATGCTGATCCAGCGCTTTGCCTGGTTTCTTATGAATAGTGCCGTCAACGGTTATTCCAGTTGTTCGCTTTACGATATCAATTTACATGCGGCTGCCTATCCTCCCCTTAAAACCAAAAAGACTCAAGTTGGTTTGGCTTTCTCCGATTGGATGGCCAAAAACATCCCCCCGACTGCCTCCAGTCCCACTCCCACCAAAAAACCCACCCTGATTCCCACCCTTCGCCCCACTTCAACTACAATCCCAACTATCCGTCCGACTTCCACCTCAACTTCCCGCCCCACCTCAACTTCAATCCCGACCATCCGTCCCACTCCCACCCTCAAACCGACCTCCCTCCCTTCTGCCTCTCCCACCGTCTCCGTCTGTTCCAAAAAAGCCACCGGTGATGCCAACTGTGATGGTTTGGTAAACATCTTTGATTTTGGAATTTGGAAAGTAGACTTTATTGACTATCGCAGCGGTACCAAAAAAAATATTTGGGACTCAGATTTTGATGTCGATTCAAAAGTTTCTATCTATGATTTTTCTATCTGGAAACTGGGCTACGGTAAATAAAGGCAAATAATAAAATGAAAAATAATAAATATATTTTTGTCGTCATTGCTTTCATGCTTTTGCTAACGGTGCTGATTTTTGCTCGTTATAATTATCAATTCCAAATATCAAAAAAACCGGGTCACCCGATTATCCCTCCTCCCGCACTTTCAGAAAGATGCGGTCTGCAAGACTGTCACGGGCTAGATGTTACCTGCGGTCCGGATGTCCCCGAAGTCTGCGACCTGATGTACCAAATAGGGGACAATTGTCGGCAATACGCGCTCTGCGGTAAAGTCAGCGGCGAATGCCGGCTACAAGCATCACCCAAATTTGATGCCTGTAAATCCTGTGTTCAAACTTGTGAGCAAAATTTCCAAAACACTTCAGATCCGGCAAAAGTATTCGAGTGCGAAAGCACCTGTTTTGAGTAGCCAATTCGATTAATTAAAGTCAGCTTTTTTGTAGGTAAACGGCCAACTTCCTGTCGGATATTTTTTAATATTAAATACATAATTTAAATTATTCCTGAGATACCAAAGCATCAAACACCCAAAAGAATTCTTTAACTCCGGGAAAATGCGATTTTAGGCACCCCTTTTCGCCATCGTTCAAGATTTTACATTATTTTGTTATTTATCTTATATAAATCTTACAAAACATATTGTAGAATACCTTGCCTATAATATTATTTCAAAGCCACATGGCCACAAGCCGCCCCAAAATATCCGTGTTAATCCCTTGCTACAACGAGGGAAAATCGATCCGCGCCTGTGTTCAGTCTTGCCTTGATCAAACCCGACCATTCGATCAAATTCTTGTCGTCAACGATGGCAGTACCGACAATTCCGCCTCGGCTTTGAAAAAATTTGGCTCAAAAATCCAAGTTATCACTTTCGACAAGCCCTCGGGAAACAAAAGTTTCTGTCAGGAAAAAGGGCTAAAATACATTACAGGCGATATTTTTGTCGCCACCGATGGCGATACAATTCTTGATAAAAACTTTGTTGAACTGATAAAAAATGATTTTGAAAACGAAAATGTCGCTGCCGTTGCTGGCTATGTCAGGAGTATCCGCTACAACTGGTTGACTATGTGCCGAGCCTTTGACTATGTAATTGGCCAAAACATCCACAAACTCGCCCAAAAATATTTAGGTTATATTTTTGTCATTCCCGGCGCCGCCTCGGCTTTTAGGACTGAAATTTTTAGGGAATATATCAATTTTGATCACGATACCATTACCGAAGATCTCGATTTTACCTATAAACTCCACAAAAACAATCTAAAAATTGCTTACGATAAAAAAGCAATCGTCTACACTCAGGATCCGGATACTCTTCGCTCATATATCGGTCAAATGCGCCGTTGGTATGGTGGGGGCTGGCAAAATCTGGTTAAGCATCTCAACCAGGATGTGACCGAAAATCCGCGTATAGTCCTCGAGCTTTCCTTGATTTACATTGAAGGTCTGGTTTTTTCGATTCTTATTTTCATAGTTCCTCTGATAAATATACTTCTGGCTATTAAATTTTTCTTTTATTTATCAATCGTGGTCTTTATAGAATCAATTTATGCCTCTTTCGTCGACAGAAGATCCGATTTGCTATTAGTCGTCTTTGTTTATCCTTTCATGATGTACATAAATAGCTTTGTCTCTCTGGAACAATTTATAAAAGAAGTCGTCCTTAAGCGGCGCAATTTAGTTTGGTATCATCCGGCCAGGAGGGAAATATGATATTTTTACCCGGACTGTCGCTGATTATTCATCTCACCATTATCGCGATTAATCTGATTTATATGGTAATAAATAGGCTTACCTTCAAATCAAGACCTACATCAAAATGAAAAAAATATTATCACTTCTAACTTTTTTTTCAATTACTTCGGCAGTAGTCTTAAGTGCCGGCATCATTCTCAACCTCTGCATCAAAAACGAACCTAACACTGTCCTTATCGCCCGTTTCATTGAGTCCCATTCCTCAACCGCTATTGCCCTCGTTAGAAACGATTCGGAGAACTCCACTGTTTTGGGTTCGTCCGATATTCAAAAACAGGCCGATAATTCCGGTCTAAATGTCTCCTATGGCCTGCCCCAGAGTGTTTCAGTTTCGCCGGCCATTTGGGTTTTTCGCTCCGGTTGCTTCCCCAAATATCCTTCCGGAAAAGAAATCCGCTCTCTTGTTGACTATCTGGCCATCAACAATATCGACTATTCTTTTGAAAACAGATACAAACTCGCCCGTGAAAATGGTATAACTAACTATCAGGGTACTCCATATCAAAACTTATTTTTGATAACCAGTTTGTCCGGCCAATACCCAGCATGTCTCACATCAAATTAAATTTTATAAAAATTTGTTTCTTACTTATAACCGCTCTGTTGTTGCGGTTTGGATTTTCGGAGCATGCCCTCGCCCAAACAGGAAACCTTATCGCCAACCCTTCGGTGGAAACAGCCAGTTCAACCGGAACCACTCCCCAGGATTGGTTTACTGACAAATGGGGGACAAATACGGCCGTCTTTAGCTACCCAGCCATGGGTTATTTGTCTGATCGGGCCGTCAAAGTTCAGCTGACCTCAAGATCAAGCGGCGATGCCAAGTGGTATTTCAAGGAAATTCCCGCTACTGCCAATACTAATTACACTTTTTCCGACTACTATCAGTCAAACGTGGCCAGTGTCATTGTTGTTGCCACCAAGTTAACCACCGGTAGTTACAACTATCTTACTGTTGCCAACCTTGTCGCCGCCCCTGCCTGGACCAAAGCAAACGTCACTTTTAAAACACCGGCCAACACTTCCACCGTTACTGTTTATCATCTTATAAACAAAGTTGGTTGGCTAATTACCGACGAATTTTCTCTTATTTCTACTGTCTCTGTCACTCCCACCCCCACCCCCACTTTAGCTCCGACTCTGACCCCAACTTCTACCCCCACTTCCACCCCCACGATCACTTCCACGCCGACTCCAATAGTCACAATTATTCCCACCAACACCCCCACCCCCACTGCCACGGCTGTCCCTACGTCTACCTCCACCCCCATTCCGACAGCCACTATCGCTCCCACCAACACTCCCACCCCTACCCCCACTCCTGTTACCAATCCTGTTTTGAATCCTTCACTCGAGCAAAACCGACCGACAAACACGAATTTACCTATTAATTGGACAAAAGAGAAATGGGGGTCATCCAATACTACCTTTACCTACCTAAAAACCTCCGGCCACACCGGTACCCGATCCATAAAAGTCCAAACCACCAGATACACTTCCGGTGATGCCAAGTGGACTTTTGATCCGGTTGCGGTCACCCCGGGCGAGTCCTATTATTTTTCCGACTGGTATCAATCAAATATTGTCACCCACCTTGTCGTCAGGTTTACCCTGGCAAACGGCTCATATAGCTATCTCGGCCTTCGGGATGCCCCAATTTCTGCCGCCTGGGCCGAATACAAAGAGGCTTTTACGGTACCTGTTGGGGTTAAAGCCCTTTCGGTACTTCATTTTATAGACAGGGTCGGCTGGCTGATAACCGACGATTATTCGCTTCAAAAATTTACCTCCTCCGGCTATGGGTTACCCCTGGTTTCTTTAACTTTTGACGATGGTTGGGAAGACAACACCCTTACTGCCATGCCACTTTTAAAACAAAACCAAATTCCGGTAACTTATTATTTTGCCACCACTTTTCTAGTCAATAGCCCCGCAACTGGCGCCATAAATGTCTCCGGTCCATCAGCTGTAAACTATATCTACTCCGAGGGTCACGAAATCGGCTCCCATTCTGTTACTCACCCTGATCTAACCACCCTCACCTCTGCCCAAATCATCGCTGAAATCACCGATTCCAAAAATTATCTGGAAAACCTTGTGGGTGTTGGCAAGGTTACTAGCTTTGCCACCCCCTTTGGTGCCTACAATGACACTGTTATCACTTCTCTTAAATCATCACTCTATCGTAGCCACCGCACCACCGATGAGGGACCAAATACTCCCGAAAATTACGACCGCTATCGTTTAAAGGTTCAAAATCTTCAATCCACCACTACTTTATCTGAATTCCAAAGCTGGGTTGACCAGGCTGTCGCCGACAAATCCTGGCTGATTCTGGTTTATCATCGAATTGCTTCCTCCGACCTTACTCAATACGACACCAGTCTGACCGACTTTAATAACCATCTTTCATATCTCAAACAATCCGGAGTCGTCTTTAAAACGGTCAGCCAGGCAATCGACAGTATTGAAAATGTTGTTCCCACCGTCACAACTACTATTGCTCCCACTTCAACCAATACTCCAATCCCCACATCAACTTCCATTCCCACCGCCACTCCCACCTCGATCATCACCCCCACCCCAACCACCGACCCGGCCCCCACCTCTACTCCGCTTCCCGTCTATCCCACGCCGACATATTTCCCGCAGCCGACAGCCGGCCCCAATCTAATCCTCAACAATTCCCTCGAAATAGGCGATACTCTTAACTCCTCCCTGCCGGATAAGTGGCAAAAAAATAACTGGGGGACAAATACTACCGTCTTTACCTATCCAGTCCCAGCTATTGATGGCTCTGCCGCCGCCAAGACCGAAATTACCTCATTCACCGATGGTGATGGCAAATGGTATTTTAGTGATGTTGCCGTTACTCCCAACACCGTTTATCAGTTTTCCGATCAATACCAATCAAACATTTCCTCCCGTATTACCGTCCGCTATTTTCATGATGACGGCACCTATACTTACGTTGATATCGGTAATGTGGTCGCTTCCGCCGATTGGTCCACTTTTACCGGCGAAATCACTATTCCTACCGATGTCCATTCGATTACCGTCTTTCACCTGATTGAAAGTATCGGCTGGATTATCACCGACAATTATTCTCTTCGTCAAAAAGCCGCTCCAATCCCTTTCAGCCAGGGGATGGTTTCCTTAACTTTTGACGACGGTTGGCTCTCAGTTTATCAAAATGCTATTCCCGCCCTCAATGCCGCCGGTTTTAAAAGTACTCAATATATCACCACTAGCTTTTTGGGGACTACCGATTATATGAGCGTCGACAACGTTTTGGCCATGCAGATTTCTGGCCACGAAATCGCTAGTCACTCCCTCAGTCATCTCCAACTGCCCACCCTAAACGAGTCTCAAATCCGTCAAGAGGTTTCCGACTCCCGAGTGACTCTCCTTGGCATGGGCTTTTCTCTGGTCAAATCATTTGCTTATCCGTACGGTGAATATAATGATCTAATTCTTCGCATCACCAAGGAATCCGGCTATACCACTGCCCGCACCGCCGTCCCCTTCGATTCGGGATACAACTATAAACATACCGACCCTTTCATGCTCAAAAACTTTTCCGTAGAAGTCGATACCACCCTCGACCAAGTCAAAACTTGGATAGATACCGCCAACCAAAACAAGACCTGGTCAATTCTGGTTTTCCATCAGGTGGATACCAGTGGCGGCCAGTATTCTATCAGCCCAACCTTGCTCCAAGGTATTGTCGATTATCTTACCCAAACCGGTACCAGTGTTGTTACCGTCAGCCAAGGCCTTGGCCAAATGCTCAATTGAGGATACTTTTAAACGCCTCCAAAGAATTTGTGTCAGACCACACCCGCCAATCCTTTTCTTTGTTTTCATTAAACCAAATAAAGCCCTGTACTTTTGGGTGTTTATAAATTTCTTTCCCCAAACCTTCTTTAATCCAGTTTGCCTTTTCCTGTCCGTCGGCACACGCCATAGAAAAAATCATTATTGGTTTATCCAGGGTTTCCAGGGTTTCAAGCCCGTCGTTAAACACTCTCGCAAAGCTGACCCAGGGGTTATCAAAATTAAACCCGTTGATACCCAAAATATCAACCGCTTCGTTCCCCGGATAAAAGTCCATAATCCGGTTACCATCCACCTCGGGGCTTGATTCACCATTGACCGCCCAGCCAAATTTTACGTTATTTATGCCCCCAAAAAATTTTTTTACGTATCTGTAGGCCGCAATATGTTTGGCCGCCGAATTGCCATTTTTTGTCCCCGACCACGGGTACCAATCTCCATTCATTTCTTCAAACGGAATCAGGATAACTTCCCCTCCAAAGTTTTTGGTCTGTTTTGCAAAGTCAGCAATATATTTATCCCAGTCGCCTCTCAAAATTGCATCGTAATTATATTTCGGGTCTTCGGTTGTCTCCTTGTTGTAGTCCATTGCTTCCCAAAAAAGCACCAATGTTTTCCCGCGGCTTTTTGTAAAATTTCCCAAGTCAAGGGGCAGTTCATTTTCATTTCCCCAGTGGACAAATGTGGCCACAAAATCCATTTGTTTTCCTACTTTAGATTCAAAATTATTCACTTCTTCCACTTGCCACCCGGTATAGGCACCCCACTTTAGCTTACTTTTATAAATCGTCTTTGTCGGAGCCAATGTTGCTGTCGCTACCACTACAGTTGTGGGTAAAACCGTTGGGATTATGGTAGCTTCTGTTACCTCTTCCGTCGGTACCGGGGTTGGCAAAGGCAACTGATCGGTTTTTTTTGGGCTTTTCCTCATATAACCGATTATCAATAGAAATATTACCAAACCAACGGCAAAAAATGCTGATAATATCTGCCTCTTTCTGCTCATGCAGTTATTATACCGCATATCATCTCAAAGACCCCCGTTTCCGTCGTCAAAAATATAAGCCATATATTATGTTACGATTAATTCATCGTGGAAAAAGCAAAAACAAGATTCCGCTCCTTTTGGCTACCGGTTTTCGGGGTATTTATGTTACTGGCAACTTTCTGGCTATCGCTGTCCAAAATTTATCAAAAACTTCAAAACCTTCAAAATACAAATACAGATCTGAATCAACAGATATTAGTTAACAATCAACAAATTGCCAAAAACAATGAAACCGCTAAAAATATTCAGGCGGAAAACGAAACGTTAAAAAATGAGGACCTTCGCCAAACAAACGGCAGTGTCAAAAAAGAAATTCAAGATTTGAAAACCAGTTTCAAAACCACCCTGACCTCGTACGAAGAAATTCTCGATCTACAAGATCGCGGATCAAAAATAACTTCCCTCCAAAGTAAATTTTCCTCAGTCCTCAGCTTTTTGGCCAAAGATGACCTCGCTTCGGCTCAAAAAACAGCAACTGAGCTATCGGCAGAAATTACCAAAGAAAAAACAAAATTAGCCTCTCTTGCCGCCGCTCCTATTCCGGCCAATGTTCCGGAAATTAACCAAGCTCCCGCTTCCGGGTATCGGAGGCAAAAAGTAACCATTGGTGACTCCTCGTATATGGTAAGCATTGTCTCGGCGGATCTCAATAGTACCAAAGTAATCGTCGACACTGCCTCAGATGGCACCTGCGCCAACAACTGTCCTGTTTTGCCTCTGGCCACTTACGTCAGCCGCAGTGGCGCCTATGCCGGTATCAACGGCAGTTATTTTTGCCCCGAAACTTATCCTTCCTGCGCCGACAAGAAAAATTCATTTGACACCCTACTAATGAACAAAAATAAGGTCTATTTCAATTCCGACAACAATGTTTACAGCACCGTTCCGGTCGCCATATTTTCCGGTAATTCCGGCAGGTTTATCGGCCAGTCTTCCGGATGGGGGCGAGATACCGGGGCCGATGCTGTGATTGCCAATCGGCCTCTTTTGGTTTTAGATGGGAACATCATGTTTGGCGGTGGCAGCGACCAAAAAGAATCAGCCAAAGGTAATAGAAGTTTTCTGGGATCATCAGGCAATATTGGTTATATTGGGGTTGTCCATAATTCCACCGTCGCCGAATGTGCCAAAGTTTTACAGGCGATGGGCATAAAAAATGCCATCAATCTGGATTCCGGTGGCTCCACCGCCCTCTGGCATGGTGGTTACAAATTAGGCCCCGGCCGCAATCTTCCCAATGTCGTTCTGTTCGTGAAAAAGTAGCAAATAAATTGTATATTTATCCTATGGATGATTGTATTTTTTGTAAAATCGTAAAAGGTGAGTCACCATGTCACAAGATCTGGGAAGACGACAAGCACCTGGCTTTTCTGTCAATATTTCCAAACACTCCGGGCTTTAGTGTTGTCATTACCAAGGAGCACTATTCCAGTTACGCCTTTGACCTTCCCGACCAAGTTTTAACGGAACTAATGCTTTCAGTCAAAAAAGTTGCCAAGTTAATAGACTCCAAGTTAGCAGATGTCGGTCGGACCGGCATGATTTTCGAGGGCTTTGGTGTCGATCACATTCACGCCAAGCTTTTCCCCATGCACGGCACCGCCTCTCACTCCGAGTGGAAAAAATACGAATCACACGTCGACAAATATTTCGACCATTACGAAGGTTATATCTCCTCTCACAATTCCAAACGAGCCCCCGACTCCGACCTTGCGAAACTGGCAGAAATTATTAGAGATAAATAGTTATGCTTGCCCTTCAAATCTAATAAACCTTCCTTGATTTGTTATCATGGTTTTGTGAAAACCGTAATTATTTATCAGTCTTTCCATCATCAAAATACCCAAAATATTGTCAAATATATTGCAGACAAGTATCCGGTTAAACTACTGAATATTTCCCGGGCAACCTCTGATTTAGTTAATAGATACGACCGGATTATTTTAGCCGGTGGTATATATTTTGGCAAACCCCACCGCTTATTTTCTGAGATTATTCCCAAATTAAAAATTAAAAATAAAAACATTTTTCTGATTACCACCAGTGGCCTTGTCAGTCTTCCCCTCATAAATGATTACCACAAAAACTTTAAATTATTGTTCAATAAATCCGGGTTGAATATCAAATCATGGTTTGAAACCCGCGGTTTCGATACTTATCCATTTTTTGTTAAACCTTTCGGCGGTATAAACAAAAACAGACCTAATCACAATGATTTAATCAAGGCTTTAAAGTGGTTTCGCAGTCTGGACTTATAATCGGATAAATCCAAGCCACAAGGTCAACCCCATCGAATAAATTACCAATAGAGGAAACACTACCCATTTTTCCACCCATCTACCGGTGTGGATTCTAAGTTTTTTCCATGGCGGAAATCCGAACTTCCACCTGATCGGGAACAAAAGCGGTAGCCCCTCTTCGGTTAATCCGTCCAGAATCATATGTGACACGTATCCCGTAAGCATTGCAAAAACTACAGAGTCCGTATTAACAAAATCTCTGTTAAGTAAATTCGGAATTAGCCACATCGACCCCTTGTAGACCAAAAATATTCCCAACAGTGAATGAGACAGCGACCGGTGACCCAAAAATAATTTTCCAAAAACTTTCCCAAATACATGTCCAATGGGTAACAAATCCCACAATCGGTTTGACACTTGATCCATGTCAGGCAACAACGCCCCGACCACATTGGCGATCAGTGCCGTTATCGCCGTTGCTGTCGATATCCCTCCGACATGCAGATAGGCTACTACCGTCAATAATGCTGCAAATGCCCCTATTTGATGAGTTCTAAATGTCATTGGTCTAGTATAGTCATTTTACAAACCAAATAAATCTTATAAACTAACACTACTCTATGTTAAATCCGAAAAAATATAGTCCGAGAAATTTCGAGGTTATTGATACCACCCTAAGGGAAGGTATCCAAAGTCCTCTTCTGGCAGACGTAGGTAAATATCACCTTTCTTCGGGCGAAAGAATCGACCTTACCCTTAATCTGATGAAATATGGCGTTCGGTTTTTAGAGGTTTTTTCTCCTATTGTAAACGAAAAAGAAGAAGGTCACTTAGCCCTTTTGATCAAAGCACGCGATGGCTTTTACAAAGAAACCGGTCATTCGGTTTTTATTCTCGCCCACGTCCGTTGCCACCCCTCCGATGTTGAAATGGCCATTAAATCAGGAGTTGATGGCCTTAATTTTTACATGGGTACATCAGAAGAAAGCCAAAATTATAATCATGGTAAAAAAATTGATGAAATAATAAATACCCTTCGCCCTCTCCTTAGTGAAATAAGGAAAAATCACCCTGACCTTTTATTGCGTTTCAGTGGTGAAGATGCCTTCAGAACCCCACTCGAAGATTTGTATGAGGTCTACGATTCAGTCGTTGATCTGGTTGACAGGTTGGGTACTCCCGATACAGTCGGAATCGCTACCCCGGCGCAGGTGGAAGCGCGGGTACTTGCCCTTAAGAAAAGATATCCCAAAACCCCTCTGGAAGGTCACTTCCACAACGACCGCGGATACTCTCTGATCAATACCGTTACCGCCGTAAAGGCCGGAATGCAATATATCCAAACTTCAGTGATGGGTATCGGCGAGAGATCGGGGATTACCTCACTTACCGGGCTTTTGTGTAACCTTTATCTGGATGATCCAAAATCAATAGAGGGTTTTAGTCTCGAGCAATCCTATCCACTAAACGTTTTTTTATCAAGCGTTGTCGGGATACAGGTTCCTACCACCGAGCCAGTAAGTCTGACCAACCGGACTCACTCAGCTGGTCCCCACACGTCGGCCGTCATTAAAAATTCCAGTGCCTACGAAGGCCACGATCTGTCTGTATTTGGCGTAAACGACCGTCGGCTTCTTTTGGGTCCGTTAAGTGGCAGGCATATAATAAAATACTATCTTACTAACGTATTGAATTTTCTTAATGTCACCGACGAAATAGCAAACGACATCGCTTCAGAGTTCAAGCTAAAAACCGGAGAAATAAAAAGCGGTAAAACTCCGACTCAGTTTCTTGAGCAGCTGGCCGCCACCCATAAATTGCAGAAACTTTCAAAGCCTGTCTCCCACCGGGAAAACTTGGGGTAAAACAAAGCCGGCTTTTCCCGGTTGACTACTGAGAATATTTTACCTATTCTAAGTATTAGCATTGTCAGGAGAATCTCCTTTCCGTTCATGCGGAGTAGGGGTCGGCAACCGAGTCCTCGACATAAGTCGGAATCGCGGTGCCATTGAACTCCGGTATCACCGGAACTCAGACATGCCTCTTATTAATTAAGGAGGAAAAATGAACTATTCTCTATTTACGTCCGAATCTGTTTGCGCCGGTCACCCCGATAAAGTTTGCGACCAAATTTCCGATGCTGTTGTCGATGCCGCCATTAAACTTTACCCCAAATCCCGGGTTGCCTGCGAATCCCTGGTTACCGGCGGCAAAATTGTTTTGGCCGGTGAAGTTACCTGTCCGCTGCCCATAAATTTTGAAGAAATCGCCAGGAATAAAGTTAAAGAATTGGGCTATATAAAAAAAGAATTGGGATTTAATTACAAAGCGGATGTCGAAGTTTATATTCACCGCCAGTCTCCCGATATCGCCCTGGGTGTTGATGACGGTGGGGCAGGGGATCAGGGGATGATGTTTGGTTATGCCTGTGACGAAACTAAAAATTTAATGCCTCTACCAATTACCTTAGCCCACGAATTATGCCGGCAAATGGATGAGTTACACTCCAAATATTCCTGGCTCCGTCCCGATGGTAAATCCGAAGTTGCCGTCAATTATGAAAAAGGCCGTCCCGTTTCTGTGGAAAAAATTGTTTTGGCCAAACCCATAAATTACAAGGAAATTGGGAGCGATGAAGCAAAAGATATTTTGTATGAGCAGGCAATCAAACCGATCATGGATAAATACAAAATGAATTTAATTATAAAAGACCAGGTCATCTTTAATGGTACTGGGAAATGGGAAATTGGTGGTCCGGCTTCTGATACCGGTGTAACCGGCCGGAAAATTGTTGTCGATACTTACGGTGGCATGGCCAGAATCGGTGGCGGCTGTTTTTCGGGTAAAGATACCACCAAAGTAGACAGGAGCGCCGCCTATGCCGCCCGATTGATTGCCAAAAATATTGTTGCCGCCGGTTTAGCCCGCCGCTGCGAGGTTCAACTTGCTTATGCTATCGGGGTAAGGGATCCCATCGCCAAAGCCGTCGAGACTTTTGGCACGGCAACAAAAGACCAAAAAGTTATCAGTGATTTTGCCTGGGAATTACTGGATCTTTCTGTAGAAGGCATTAACACTGGTTTGAACCTCCGCCAACCGATATATCAAAAAACCGCTGCCTACGGCCATTTCGGTAATCCGCTTTATCCTTGGGAAAAATTGTCGATTTCTTCCTGAGTTATCTTCCTGAAAATCGGAGTAGGTAATTCGGGGTGAACAAATATTCCAAACAATGAATTAATGTGGTCAAGTTCATTCTTTTCTTCTGGCCACACATGAAAATTTTCTATACCCAGATTTTTAGCCAGCTCGTCAGAAGCTTCGGGCATCAAAGGATATATTAAATATCCCAGCGCCAATATTATTGCATAATAGTTTTTTAGTGATTTTAAATATGCCTCTGTGTTTTGATTCTTCAATATCCATAATTTTTCCTGCCCCAAAACTCTGTTACCGAAATCCGATAAATCACAAATTGCATCCAGGTAATCCCTAAATTGGCAATTTTCCAAATACTTTCTTGACCGCTCAAACGCCTTATTAATTTCTGATCTTGTTTCCTCAGACACTGCTAAATCGTTTGTCTGTGAAGTATCGGTATCTTTTGAAATGGACAAAACCCGGTGGATAAAATTTCCCAAATTTGCCACCAGTACTCCATTATTTTTTTCCAAAAAGTCAGGCCACTTAAAGCTGGAATCTTTGGTTTCGGGCATTATTAAGGTCAGATAAAATCGAAGCGCATTGTTTCCAAAGCTAGAAACCATTTCATCAATACCAAGCGACATTCCCCGGCTTTTAGAAAACTTCTTTCCGTCGTAGTCCAAAAACATATTGATACTTGTCAAATCAGGCAGATGTAGCTCTTTATCTTTTACTATTAGCTGTCCCGGCCAAAATAATGTATGAAATATCAGATTATCCTTCCCCATAAAGTAATAGTGTTTTGACTCTTTGTTATACCAGTATTCTTTCCAATCCTTTCCTGTTTTTTCAGCCCACAAAAGCGATGCCGAATAATATCCGATCACCGCATCAAACCACACATATATCCGCTTGTTTTTGGCGCCATCAATCCGCATCTCTGGCGGAATTTCATCTGTAGGGATCTCCACCCCCCAGTCGATATCCCGGGTAATTGCCCGCGGTATTAGCCCCTGCTTTAGCCATCCTATACTTTCCGAGAAAACCCACTGCTTCCACTTAGGTCCGGTTTTTTCTACATAATTTTTTATCTCCGGTTCCAATTTTGCCCAATCAATAAAGTAATGTTTTGTCTCTCTAAAAACTACCGCTGACCCCGTCATTTTACTGTGCGGGTTTTCCAATTCATCCTGACTTAACAATTTTCCACAATTATCACACTGATCACTTCTGGCATCCGTAAACCCGCAGTTTTTACAGGTCCCAATAACATATCTATCCGGCAAAAAACGCTTTTCCTGCTCTGAATAATACTGTTTTGTTGTCTCCACAAACAAATAGCCCTTTTTCAAAAACTCCAAAAAAAATTCCTGAGTAATTTTTGCGTGATGATCTGTGTCGGTTCTGGTATATAGATCATACGTCAGTTTTAAAACGTCATTAAACAAATGCACATTTTTTTTATGATAAATATCCGCCACTTCTTTTGGCGTAATTCCTTTTTGATCGGCCTCTATTGTTATTGGTGTCCCGTAACAATCCGATCCTGATACCATCAGCACATCGTTGCCAATTGCTCTCTGATATCGGGAGGTAATGTCTGCCGGCAGCAAATATCCCGCCAGATGGCCGATATGAAGATCGCCATTTACATAAGGCCACGCTACCCCAATTAGAATTTTTCTTTTACCTTTTTTTTGTTCCATTTAATTTAACTATCCCAATAATTTACATCAAATTATAGCAAACTTGCGGCTATCCATAAGCCTTAGCCCAGACTTTGCCACAAGGAGCTTCTTGCTGTCCATCACTTAATCTTGTTTTGCCTTATAATAGGACACATGATTAGAGTAGAAAATTTATCATTTACCTGGACTGACAAGCCCATTTTTAGTGGCGTAAATTTTTCCGTCAGCAATGGGGAAAAAATTGGGCTAGTCGGTGTAAATGGATCCGGAAAAACTACCTTATTCAAAATATTAGCCGGACAGGAACAGGCCGACGATGGTCGTGTCACCATCGATGGAAAAATTACTTTTGTTCCCCAGGAAGTCAAATCCGATCCGATTTTAGATAACGCCAAAAACGTTTTTGATTATTTAAATGTCTCCAATTGTCCCGATTATGAGGTCAAGAGAGTTTTAGCCGGGTTGGGTCTGACAAACCTGGATACCGGTGTCCCTCCCCGGGTTTTAAGTGGTGGTCAAAAAACCAGGCTAGCATTAGCCAGAGCCATTTTGGGCAGGGGAAAAATTTTACTTCTTGATGAACCGACAAATTTTTTGGACGAAGAAGGCAAAAAGTGGGTGATCAATTTTATAACCCGCTTCGACGGGACAGTGCTTCTGATTTCTCATGACCTGGAATTTATCGGTGGGAAATTGGACAAAATTTTTTACATCAGTCCCCAAACCAAAGGTATAGATATTTATAGCGGTAATTATCAAAGTTTTATAAAGCTAAAAACCGAAAAAGAAGCCCTGTTGAAAAGACAAATCGAGACCGAACAAAAACATTTAACCCAAATGAAAAAAGGATTATTAAAGATCGCCCATTTTAAGTCAAAAAAAGGTGTCAAGGCCAGAATGAATCTTCAAAGAAGGGTGGAAAAGATGGAAGATAATATGCCCATCATGCCTCCCGAAGCCAAAAAAATCAAACTTATCCTACCGGAGCCGATGTGGGTGGGCCAAATGCCTCTTTTCACCAAAAACATCAGCAAATCCTTTGGCCCCAAAAAAGTTTTATCCAAAATTAATTTGTCCATTAAAAGAGGTTACAAGACCGCCCTTTTAGGTCCAAATGGGGCCGGTAAATCAACTTTGATCAAAATTTTGCTAGGGCAGCTAATTCCCGACGAAGGGGAAGTCGTCCGCGATCCAAAATTAAAATGGGGTTATTATTGTCAAGAATTATCCGACCTTATTCCGGAGTTAACTTTATTCGAAACCATCAAAAAACTAGAAGGTGGTCTCCTGGAGGGTCAAATCCGCGCTCTTTTGGGCCGCATGCTCTTTGTCAACGACAAAGTGTTTCAGAAAGTTGCATCGTTGTCCGGGGGAGAAAAAACCAGATTATCTATTGCCCGCCTACTTGCCCAAAATTTCAACTTTTTGGTTTTGGACGAACCCACCACCTATTTGGACCCTCTGTCGCAAAGATTGATATTGGAGTCTCTCAAAGACTACCGCGGTGCTATGTTGATTGTTTCGCACAATCAGGCATTTATCGACGAATTATCAGTCGATCAAAAACTTTATTTGCCTGAAAACCGTATTGAAGAAAAACTAAGTATTTAGTCAGTCCCTATTCTTTTATCTCTTCAGTCGCTGCTATTTCTTCGGCCAACTTTATTACTTTTTTAGCTCTTTTTACAGGTTTTACTACTTCAATCTCCCTAGTTTCTTTTTGCCCGGATTTAGCTTTAGTGGAGTTCAACAAATCCAAAATCTTTCCCAGTTTCGAATTAATTGAAACCAACAGGTCATTGGTTTGGTTTTGACTTTGACCGGAGTCACTTTTTCTTCCTCCGTCAAATGGCTGTCTGTCAAAGCTTGGTCTTCTCTGCTCAAACCCTCTTTGATTTTTCTCGAAACAATTTGAACAATATATCGGTTTACTGCCATCCGGTTCAAATGGTACCTGACAATCCCGTCCGCACTCATCGCATACCGCCGGGTACATTCTTCTATCTTGACTCTGTCCTCCTCGGCCGCCAAAATCTCTTTTGGGTCCAAAACTTCTCCGGTTATCTTGTCTGTCGTCTCTATTGAAATATGTCATAGAAAGATTCTACCACAAGATAAGCGGAAATAACTAACCTGCAAAGATGATAAAAATTGGTATCGGATAGGCTATTATTAATATGTGGTGAAAAAGATCATCTTTTTTCTATTCCTGTGGCTTGGGTCAACTTCTGATTTACAGGCCGCCGACCTCCAAAGCACCTATCTTCGTCTGGACAGAAACAAAACCGGTCTTAGCCCCGGAAAAGTCTTGGTAGTCACCAAAACAACTTCATCGGCTACCGAAGATGGTGTCAGAATTACCGTCGGCACCGGTTGGACTATTAACACTAATGCTTCTGCTTTTTCAGTTTCTACCATAAATTTACCCGAAGGAGTTTCTGCCTGGCCGGGGATAGACACTGCTGTCGCGGTCAACGGCCAAGCAATCACTTTTCCCGGTGTCGACCTGGCTCCGGGCGAATTTTATGGCTTCTATATTACCGGTGGAATAGGCGTAAACGGCCAGGTTAGCAGCAGCAACTATGTTTGGGAGGTTGCCACTTTAAGCGGTGGATTAGCCGACGGTACCATAGAGGTTGGGGTGCCGGTTGTGGCCGCTGATTCAATCACGGTAACTGGAACTGTTCCCGCCAATCCCTCAGATTATCCGGTCAGTATTTCCTCGGACCTTACCGGAAACGCGTCACAAAACCAGACACTCAACTATCAGATAGATTATGGTTCTTTATCTGCCGCCATTACCAAACCTCTGACCATAAAAGCCGAGTGGAGTCGTGGTACTCTGGAGAACTTTCCTATCCCGACTCTGGATATACTTGATTATGTAATCGGTAGCGGTACCAGTGCTTACAATGGGGTAGAGCCGGTAATAGATCTGATTGACCGGACAATTACCTGGACAATTCCCGATTTCCCGACAAACACTTTAGGTCAGACTGTTAGTTTCAGTCTGCAGACAAACGATCAATATACCGGTTCCAGCCTAGTTAATTTCGATGTCAGTGTCACCGTCACTGCCGGTAACATCACGGTTGCTACCGACACAATAAACCAATATTATCAATACAATCCGCCATATTTATCACCAACTCCGACCCCGACCTCAATCCCCACTCCCACTTCTGTTTCCACTCCGGCTCCGACCTCTACCTCCACTCCCGCAATTACTCTCGCTCCCGGTATTCCCACGGCCACGTCCGCCCCTGCAGCAACCTCGACTCCGGTTCAAGGCCCGACTCCCACCCCAAAACCTTTTAGGGAAAAGCTCAAAATAGAGAAAGTAGAAATAATAAATTTGTCCTCAAACGAGGCTGGAATCAGGGTAGCTACCAATATCCCTCTTGATAAATTAATTTTGACATATGGTTTAACTCCGAAAAAAATTACTCAAAAAATTATATTTTTAAAGCCGGATAATTTCGAAATATTTTTACTAACCAACCTTAATCCCCAAAACCTATATTATTTTCGTTTGGAAGCACAAGCCGATACCGATAGATTGTTTTCGGATATTTTTACTTTCAAAACTCCCGCCGTTTCTGATCTTCCCGAAGTTGTAAAATCCACTCTACTAGCGAATAGTGACGGTAAGGTTTTATATGACGCCGCCAGAATAGACAAAGAAATCAATGATTATTTGGTAATTATTCCCAAAGCGGTTGAATATTCTATTCAATTCCAGGTCGATAAACACGATTTGGTAAAGCAGGCTACCCTGATATTAAAAAGCCGCCAGGTTTTGGGGATTAGTAGCGCCTATGGAGCGGAACCCGCCAGTAGTTTAACTGATTTAATCGAAATTAGACCCGGTTGGTTCATGGGAAGACTTTTAAGTCCTTCAGAAGTAAGCTTCTATGAAATGTCCGTCAGACTGTCGGGTATCAACGGCACCATAATAGAAAACAAGTTGGCCGACATGGAAATAATCGAGCCGATGCGAATTTTGGAGTTGGAATCCCTTGCTCCCATTGAATCCGCCAAAGTCGAAATTAGTTTGTATAATTCAAAAGAAAAAAGGTTTTTAATAATCCCCCCAAACACTCTGTTGTCAGAAAATCCCGTATTTTCAGAAACAGACGGTGAAGTGGCTTTGGTTCTGCCAAGGGGTAAATATCGGGCCAAAGTCACTGCTTTGGGTTATTCAGAAAAACAAACCGAGTTTGAAATTAGCGCTGGTGGCGATTTAAAGCTACCGTCAATTTATCTAGAAAAAGACAAATTTAATTTATTGGTAGTTGGCAGATATTACTCTGGTACTTTCACAGATGTTTGGCAATATTGTAAAAACAACCTGAAATATCTATTTTCCTCCGGAAGATTTTTCAATCTAGTCGCCCTGATAAACTTGATTCTGCTGGTTATTAATACCACTATATTTTATAGAAATAGCCTAAAAACTAACATTTTCGGAGGCAAAAACCGCGACGACTATATAGATGGAAAAATAAATGTCTCTGGAGCCGATATCATTCTGATTGATGCTGAAGCCAGTAGGATCCTGGCCAAAACCAAAAGCAATTGGTTGGGGCGCTTCCGTTTCAAGCTCAAACCGGCCAAAAGATATAAGTTGTCTGCCTCCAAAAGCGGATACGAGACTTCCCCGTTCTTTGAATATGTTGGCGATGAGGGAATTTTAGCAGGCGATATTAAAATCAATCTGAAAAGATCAGAAGACAAACAAAAACTCAAATATATCCTCAACGAGTGGTTCTACTGGGAAATTTCAGATTTATCTACGGGGGTTTTAAACATTTCAGTCTTGTTGGTCGAAATACTTTTTATTAATAAATTCGGTTGGTCGGCAACCGCTATATGGATATTAATTGGTATATTAAATTTAATCTTGTGGTTAGTTTATACTTACAGAAATGGCAATAAAGTGGTGGCAAAACCTTAAATTAAAGTGGCTAATATTTTCCTTTCTTATTCTGCCCGCCAGTACCAATTACAAACTGGAGGGTTTTAGTCTTGGAAACGCCGGGGGAGAAGTAATAGGTTCATCAAGTTATGAAATGGTCGGAAGTGTGGGTGAACTTTCAAGTAACAGCTTGTCGGGGGAAAGTTATGATTTGGGGGTGGGGCTGGCCTGGGTTCGGCAATCAAACGTCCCTCCTGCCCCGGCAATCACCAATCCCGATAATTATTACAACAAGCTTCATCTGGTAATAAACCGGGGTGATAACCCTGCCGATACAAAATATGCAATCGCTATCAGTAGCGATGACTTTACCACTACCCAATATGTTAAAAACGATCACACAATCGGAGCCACTTTGGTTTTAACGGATTATCAGACATATACGGAATGGGGTGCCGCAACCGGTATCGATATTATTGGATTAACCCCCTCAACCACCTATTCAGTAAAAGTAAAAGCTATGCAGGGCAAGTTTACTGAAACTGATTTTGGGCCGTTGGCATCTGTGGCAACCGTAGACCTCGAGCTTACTTTCGATATTGACGTCTCGGCATCCGACACTGAAACGGCCTCACCCTACATCATTTCTTTGGGGGATTTAACCCCGGGAAGTGTTAAAAGTAGTACCGAAAAAATTTGGGTTGATATAGGGACAAATGCTACAAATGGAGCAAGTGTTTTTGTTTATGGTCAAAATGGTGGGCTGTACAGTTTGTCAGCCGGGTCAACTATTGCCGCCATTAGCGGAAATTTGTCGGAACTTCCCAAAGGCTTTGGCTCCCAAGGGGTAGGGGCCACTCAAAATAGCGGCGGACCGATAAATATTTCCTCTCCTTACAATGTAAACAATGATGTGGTTGGAATTACCGATACAACTATACGACCGATTTTTTTATCTGAAAACCCGGTTAATGCGGGAAGGGCTAGATTTTTGGTTAAGGCCAAAGTGGATATAACTACCCCGGCCGCCGATGACTACAGCGAAACTTTAACTGTAATCGCCGCGGCAAATTACTAGCAACTATCGCTTGACAAGATAGTCTAAATAGCTCATATTTATACTTAGAAACGAGTTTATCAAACAATGAAAAAAATAAAAGGCATTTTTTCTAGATGGAGTATCAGCTTAATTACCGCGATAACAATCTTCCTTGCTTTCGCCGCCACCGAGGTTAACGCAGCAAGTTTTTCCCACGCCTCCCTTCGCTACGACCGGATTAAAGCCGAGACCCTTTCCAGCCTTCAGGTGGTAATTGTTCCCGCGACAGTTGCAACCGAAGACAGAGTGGTCATAACCTTTGGCTCTGCCACCGTCGGTACCACCAACGCCACTTCGGTCACCAATATACCTACTGGCTCTGTAGCTCTTCCCGGCACTCTTTCTGCCGTAAGTGCCGGTACCACTATCGTTATTACTGGCGTTACCGATCTCACAGTCGGTACCACCTATGCTTTTAACCTGACAATCGGTGTCTCCACCCCGGCCGCAGGAACTGCAAACGATATTATTTCTACCCGAAGTGATGCTACTACCGTAATAGATCAAACCACTGTCGCTTCAAGATATATCACCAACGATCAGATAGTTATCAACGCCGTCGTTCCCCCCTCTTTTAATTTTGTCTTAAGTGCCGGCAACACCGATACTTTTACTGCTAATTTAAGTGGCACCACAGAAGTATCTACTTATGGTAATACGGTAACGGTTACAACAAATGCTCCAAGGGGATGGATCGCCTGGGTAAAAAGCGCCAATCAGGGTTTAGTTTCCCTGTCCACCGGTATCACTATTGCCACTACTGGAACCGTAAATGGTAGCCCCGACACGCTGACTGCCGGTGCTAATGGCTATGTCCTGGACGCCGATTTAACTAGCGATAATGGTACGGGTACAGGCACCGTAACTATCGCTCCCGAATACAACGGCGCTTCCGCCAAGGCCGGAGGAACTTTATCCGCTATTTTTCAGCCCTTTGCTTCATGTAACGGAACCACCGCCGGTGACGTTATCACCCTGATAGAAAGAGCCACGGTAACCACTATTTTAGCCGCTGCTTCGGATTATTCTGATACTCTAACGGTTGTTGGTGCGGGGACTTTTTAGATAAATCTCCGGGGATTAATATATAATCTTGGTATCAATGATCAGCCACCGTTTCTTGGCAAAATTTTTTTTTGGTCTCATATTAGCCCCCTTGTTATTTTCCGGTCCAAAAGTCATTTGGGCCCAAACTACTGCCACCAACAGCGAACTGAATTTAATCACCTCGCCCCTGCCGATAAATTTGGTAACCGAGCCCGGGGCTACGGTTTCTGCTGATCTGAAAATTCAAAATGGTGGAATTGTCACCGAACAGCTAAAAGTTGAAGTCCTAAAATTCAACGCCTACGGAGATGACGGATACCCAAGGCTGATAGATCGTCAACCCGGTGACTCATTTCTGGATTGGGTATCATTTTCGGAAAATTCTTTTGAACTTGCTCCCAAACAGTGGAAAACCATCACGGCCACTTTTTCCATCCCCCCCGATGCTGCTTTTGGCTATTACTATGCTATAACTTTTTCCCGAGCCGAAAACATCAAGGCCGATGGTGGGGGACAAACTTCCATTACCGGCGCTACTGCTACCCTCATTCTTTTAGAGGTTCGGGTCCCAAATGCCAAAAGAGAGGTCGAAGTCATGGAGTTGTCCACCGATAAGAAAATTTATGAATTTTTACCGGCCAACTTTCAGATAAAACTGAAAAATAAAGGTAACGTTCATCTTTCTCCCCGCGGAAATATTTTTATCGACCGAGGCAACCAGCGTGATGTTGCCATTTTGGAAATAAATCCCGAAAAAGGTAGTCTTTTACCCGATTCAAACCGCGTTTTCAGCACTAAATGGGCTGATGGTTTTCCTCTTTACCGGGAAAAAGTTAAGGACGGAAAAGTAGTCTTAAACAAAAAAAATGAAAGCGAGAAAGTACTCGAGTGGGATTTTAGCCAAACTCACAAATTACGTTGGGGAAAATTTTCAGCCAAAATGCTTATTGTTTACGACAACGGAGAAAGGGACATCCCCATCGAAGGTATTGTCAGTTTTTGGGTAATTCCCTGGCGGCTTGTCAGCGCCGCCGGAGCCATAATTCTTTTAACCATCGTCGGTTTATGGTCAACTTTGGGAAAAATACTCATGAAGTTAATCAACAGAAAAAAATGATCAGCGGCCAAAAATGTTTTGGTTTAATATTTTTTTTAGGCCTAATTGTTTCGCTCCTTCCGATCCGAGTTTCAGGTCAGCAGAAAAAAATCCAAACCGGTATAAGTATTGCTCCGCCGTTTACGGAATTAGTTTTTGACAAGCTTGACAAAGAAAAAAACTTTATCTTAACTATCACCAACCATGGCCACAAATCCGAAGTGTTCAGGCTGTCGGTAGTCGACTTAGGCGGGCTTGAAGAATCAGCCGGAGTTCCGTTTTTGGGGACAAAAAACTCAGAATTAGAAAAAAAATATTCCTTAAGTTCGTGGATAATTTTGGGTAAAGACGCTCTGGTAGTCGATCCCCAAAAAAAAGTTGACATAAAAATCACCATCCAAAACAAAGAATCCTTGTCCCCGGGAGGTCATTACGGCGCCGTAATTGTTAAACTGGATAATTCCGACAAATCCGGTACCGATGTCGTGGAGGTGAATCAAAATTTTGCCTCTCTTATCTTTGTCAAAAAAATCGGTGGCGAGATATATGACTTAAAGCTTAACCAAACAACAATCCAAAATTCTTATCTAAAGATACCGGACACAATAGAGCTCAGATTTCAAAATTCCGGCAATATCCATGTCGTCCCCCGCGGTACGCTGGAATTAAAAGATCCCTCCGGCCGTTTGATCGCAAAAGGGGTTATAAACAAGGCCTCTTCCATTATCCTGCCCGAGTCCTTCCGAACTTATCAAAACAGAATCAATCAGTTAAAACCGGCCTGGTTACCGGGAAAATACCACCTTACGGTCAATTATCGATTTGATGGGTCAGACCAAATATCATCTCTGACAAAAGATTACCTATACCTAGGTTGGCTGCCGTATGCCGTCTTCGGCGTCACTATCGTCACTTGGTTTTGGTTTTTAAGGTCCAAAAAATCTAAAAAACAAGAATAAAAAAATCGCTAACTATCGCCATATTTATAATATTTGAATTTGATATCTAAAGATATCTTTTAAATAGACATCGTTTTCACTATAGTACACAGTAAGGGCTGTTATATCGGGCCTAGTCTTGACGTATATGGGAAAGTTTATTATAAAAATCTGGTCAATCTTCTGTTTAATAATTTTTTGGGTATATTTCTGTCTCTCACCTGTTTCCGCGGCAATTTACGAAAGGGTGAATTTTCAGGGTAAAGTAGTCAATAAATCCGTCGGCGAAACAGACGGCACCAATGTCCCCGACGGCGATTACGATTTTGTTTTCACCATTTACCCGGCCCTTAGCACCGGCTCTTCTCTTTGGACCGAGACCTGGGATAGTGGTACAGCTCAGGTAGCAGTTACTAGCGGAGTATTTAACGTTAATTTAGGCACCCAACTGACCTTTCCCGCCAATCTTTTTGAAAGTGATAGTTTATTTTTGGCCATAAATTTTAACGCCGATGGCGACATGACTCCCAGGATTCGGCTCACTTCTGTTCCCTATGCTTTTAGTGCCGGCAAAGTTGCCGGCTTAACCATAGATAGCATTGGAGTTACCCTTGACCAAAGTTTAGCTACTACCAATTCACCCACTTTTTCGGGTCTAAATATTGGCACCTCTCTGTCGGTTGCGGCCAATGTAAACGTCGGCGGCACCTTAATTTTTTCCGCTACCGGCGTAAATATCGACGCCGTCACCGCCCAAGGGTTAATTTTTCAGGGGAGGAATTCTTCCTCTTTTAACACCACTAGCGGTGACATTACTCTCAATCCTGCCGGTTCAGTCATAATCGGTACCGGCACCAGTACTTTTACCTTCAACCCTCTTTCCGGTCCGCTCTATTCAGGCTCGGCCCGACCTTCAAAAACAATCAGAATTTCACCGGAATACCCCGGAGCTTCAATGACTGCCGATGGCTCCACCGATATTGGTGGTACCATGACTTCCGACAACACCCTAAACGCCGGTGGCATCGGCTGGAAAAATTATTATCAGTGGTCATCCGGCAATGCTGCCTTACAGGACTATTCGGTTTTGGCCCGAGTTGCCCTTCCCTCTGATTTTGATACCTGGGAAACCGGCTCTTGTCCGGGAGCTGCCTGTGCTTTTGAAATAGAATTCCAAACCGGGGTCGGCACCACCGACGATAATTATATTTCTGTCGCCGTCAACAATAACTCCGACACTCCCGGCACCGCCGTCTGTTCAATTGGCTCAACCGCCGCTACCGCCTGGACCTTAACTGGTTGCCCTGAAGCCACCTTAAATGATGGGTCTTCTTCAGAGTGGGATGCGGCCGGAGAAGCGGCCGTTGTTCGTATCAAATTGGCGGCAAAAAGTACCGAAAATGCCTTATCTCGGGTAGGGGACATCATTTTAAGGTACAAGGCAAAATTCTAATGAAAATTTTTTCGCCCCTCCCTAAGTTAAAAAAAACCCTCTCGCTATTTCTCTTGACCGGCCTGGTATTTTTTTCCTTTTTATCTACCCCCACCCTTTTGGCCCAGGATGCGGCTCCTGCTATATCCGTAGACCCCGCTGTATCAATCTCTCCACCTTCCCCAGAGTCCTATTCTGATTCACCCGAAGCCAACAACTCAGCCAGACTTCGTCCTAGCTTTAAACTGGAAACTTACGACACCAATCCGGTTTTCAGTAAATCAAAACCTGAGTTTAAACTAGTCTCCGGCACCAAATTTAAACCAAGAATCAAGGTGTACAATAATTCAAAACAGGAAATCGATATTGAGCTCGTTGAAAAAGTCGACAAGGGCGATGTTGTTTATAGCTTCAATCAAGCCACAGAAATTCCCCCCGGTAAATATACAATCACATTTCAAGATGATCTCGGCGGCGAAATATCGAAAGATTTTTACTGGGGAGTTTTGGCCATCAATTTCAACAAATCCGTTTATAACCCGCTGGAAAACGGTTACATTTCTCTTGCCGTTTTAGACGAAACCGGCGACATGGTCTGTGATGCCAAGTTAGCCCTGATTGTCGAAGAACCAGATGGTTCAGTCGAAGAGTTAACCACCGATGATGGCCGCATCAAGGTCAACCCCGAATGTCAGGTTCATGGCTTTACGGAAAAGCCGGATTATGAAACCGAATATGCTTTTAGTGAAAATCCGGGCACATACAAATTTCACCTTGTCGCCGAAACCAAAAATGGTTCTTATAGTATTACCGATCAGGTTCAGGTAGCCGAAAACTTACCTATCGAAGTCGACCGGGTTATGGCTACCCGCATTTATCCCCCCCACCCTTATACTGCCACTATTAATCTAAAGGCAAATGAAGATTTTATCGGAATAGTCACGGAAACCGTCCCCTCAAGTTTCATTATCACCAAAGCCGCCAATACCGAAATTTTACCCTACAAAACCATAGTTGAAGACAAAAACTCAAAGACAAAAAAAATTACCTGGAATTTAGACCTAAAACCAGGCGAAGATGTCACTATCGGTTATCGATACGATATCCCCGATATCTCGCCCGAATTTTATCTGGTTGGGCCGATAAAGTTTACCGATTATAGCGGTACTGTTGATTTTTTTACCGAAACCCGTCAATGGCAATTGGCGGCCGATGCCGTAGCTCCTGTAAAAATCCGGCAAGAAATTAATATTATTAACGGTTTAGTTACTGCCGCTGGGGTTGATGCCGCCATAGTAAATCTGGATACCGCCAAATATAACAGTGCCACTTATTATTTTGAAGTAATTGCCAAGGTCAGTGCCGGCACCTTAACCGTCAACCTCAGTACCGGAAACACCAATACCGTTGGTATCGGTATCAGTGATACTAGCTTTGTCAGAGTTCGGTCGGCTTTTACCCCCGAAAGCGGTTCTTTTGACTACCGACTTAATTTAGTAAACGGGACCTCGCCACAGGTGAAAGCCGCCAGAATCATTATTTTACAAAGCGCCACTACTATTACTGCCACTCAAACCCAGATTGAAATCGGCAATTTGGAAATCGGTTTATCCATGGCGACGACGGCTCCCCTTACCAGCCCAAAATATTGGAAATATGATTCAGCTTTGTGGGATGGGACAAAAACATTTGATATCAGCGTTTCATATAAAGCCGGCGTGGGGGTCACGGCCGGTTCCCAAACTTTTACAGTAGCAGGTATCAATACTTTTACCCCACCTGGTGGCATAACCTCAGTCAAGGTCGAATGTTGGGGCGGCGGCGGCGCCGGTGGAAGTTCCAACACCACCACCGACGGTTGCGGTGGCGGTGGCGGTGGTGCCTATTCCAATAAATTAAATGTGGGTGTCACAGCTGGAATTGGCTATACCGCTTTTGTCGGAGTCGGCGGTACCTATAGATCTCAAGCCAAAGGAGGCGATGGCGCCGCCAGCTATTTTCGAAATAGCGTCGGCGTGACTGTTGTCTCGGCCGCCGGAGGAATCGGCGGCACTTCTCAAGCCAGTAGCAATCCGGGAGCCGGTGGAGCTGGCGGTAACTCCACCGTTGGTGTTGGAGATACCAAATGGAGCGGAGGAACAGGTGGTAGAGGCTATAATGCTTCGGCAGGGCAGGGAGGTCCGGGTGGTAGCTCAGCCGGAATTGGAACCACGGGCCGGTCTGGTCCGGATCCCTGGTCAACCAGAGTTGCCAGTGCCGGCCCTACTGGTAGTGGTATCGGCGGTAGTGGTGGCCCGGCTGGTAACAGCGGTGCAGCCCCGGCCAGTGGAAATGGCGGCGGCGGCGGCGGCTCCGGCGATGTGGCAACCAGTGTCGGTGGAAACGGCGCCGGTGGGAAAGTAGTAGTTACTTGGGCCGCAATAGATAACGCAGTTTCAATTTATCTTCAGGAAGACAACGGTTCTTTTGCCGGCTGGACAAATGTCGTCACTGTTTTAAGCGGTGGTACCGCCACCGTCCCGACTTCGGTGGGCATTACAAACTTTACCCCTACCACCGGTAGAAATTATCGACTCGTTGCCAATACTGGTCTCAGTCCTTTTGATATTTATAATGCCAAAATTATTGTTAATCAAACCAGTGCTACTACTATTGACAAGCTAGTTCCCCAATATTTGTTGCTAAATACAAAATCAACCACCACCGGCAGTGCTTTAGGTTATCAAAGTTTATGGACCACCGACGAATGGGGCCGGACTACCAATACCTATCTGCATGCCTTTGACTCCATCGGTGGCGGCACCACCGCCACTGTTAAGCTCGTTGATATTGATGCCGGAAATGCTGAATTAACCAATTCCGCCATTGGCGGGACAAATCAAGTAATTAGTAATGGCATAACAATGCCCACTTCCGGTCATCAAATAGATACCTGGCTGACCGCCGCCGGAACCGAAGTCGACGCTTCGAGAATTTTGGTTCAAGTTGACGTAACGGCAGTTCAAAATCCGACCGTTGTTCTCAACAGTCTCGACAATGGCGCCACCACTACTGATACCACCCCGACTTTGGATTTTACCGGCACTAGTGCCTACGGAGATAGTGTCAGATATAACATTCAGATAGCCACCAACGACCTATTTTCTTCTAGCATAATCACTCAAACCTCGGTTCTGTCTCAAGGCACCGAGACGGACGCCAGTTCGTACGATACCGCCAGTATTTCCCCCGGTGCTAATAAATTAGTCCTTCTAGCCGTGGCCTCCCGGGTGGCTGGCGGCGGAAACAATACCCCTACCGCCAGTGGTGTTGGCATGAGCTGGGATTTAGTCACCACAGTTCAGGAACCCGGCAGCTGGAATAGGATTAGTCTTCTTCGAGCCATGAGTCCGTCGCCTTCTTCCGGGGCTATCACCATTTCTTTTGGTGGTCAAACTCAAACAGCTGTAAACTGGCAAATTTCCGAGTTTTCAAATGTTGATACTTCGGGGACAAACGGTGCTAGCGCCATCGGTCAGTCACAAACCAACACCGGTGCTTCCGTTACTAGTCTCACCGTTACCTTGGGTGCTTTTCAAAGTACCAATAACGCCACCTATGGGGCTATGATCTCTGAGGTCGCCTCTCCCATCAACCAGGGTACTGGATTTACTGAAGTTTATGATTTAAGTGTTACCGATAGCGCTCTGGAAACAGAGTGGAAAGATAGCAACGATACTTCGGTGGATTGGTCTTTTACTCAGGGCAGGGTCGGCGGAATTGCCGTCGAAATAAAAGCGGCTCCATCTGCCCTCGATAAAGTTTCCGGTACCGATGTCGGTTTTTCCGGATCTCCGGATAATACAGATCCTTTTACATCCGCCCAAGCCGTAAATTATACCGTTGAGGAGGGAGATAGCTTGGCGGTAGGCACTTATTACTGGCGAGTCAGAGGTATAGATCCAGATGGGAGCAATGCTTACGGCTCGTGGAGTGATACCCGTAATTTTGTGGTAAGCATGGCTGCCAATGTGACTATTTCGGGAAATATCTATACCACCGAAACCGCCACTGCCTACAACTGTTCATCCACCAACCTAACAGTTCGGGCCATAGTCGAGGGAGCCGGAGTCGGTACTACCGGTATTTGTACCTCCGGTGGTGGGGCATTTCTTATCCAAAATATCACCGTTGGTGATACCGGTCATGTAATTACCTTATATTTAGACGGAGAATCAGAGAAAGCCACCTCCATTACCAAAGTTGCCAGCACCTCTATAGGATTTACCCTTCCCCTTTATCAAAACCGGGTATATCTTAGTCACCAAAATGACGGGCCGATTACCAATGCAGATATCGATAAATATGATAGCGCCAACGATGCCGATATCCAATATACCTCAAACGGTGTCGGTCTCACCGTTACCCCGGGCTCCAAAATTGTTATCGCCCTTGGAAAAACCTATACTCCCGGCGGAAGTATTGACACCCCCTCAATCGGCATCGGTGGAACTTTCAACCCGGAGTCGAACACTGTTAATCTAACTGGAAGCGGCAGCAGCATCACCTGTACCGATGCCCCGGGGACAGTCATGCCTCTATGTAATAGTGGTACTTTTAACCAGTCAACCTCAACCATCAATTACAACGGGACTTCCGCTTCTGCCATCGCCGCTCTTACCTTCAATAATCTGGGTGTGGGTATTTCCTCCGAGGCGGGAGTCGGCACTACCTATACCTTTACCGGTAACGTCACAGTCGGCGGTATCTTCTCTATCGGAAATATCTTGTCATCAAATATCGATGTTGTAAATGCTTCCTCCCACACTCTTACTCTAACTCAGGCAGATACTCCGCTAAATGCTACTCCCAAGGGTGCTCTTGCTCCGGGAAGCTCGACTGTCGTTTACACTGCCTCCGCAGATACCAGCGTTGCGACTGTTGACTATTACAACCTTTCTCTGGCCCCTGCCTCAGGCACACCCACTTATACTCTTTTAAACGTTTGGGAATATAGAAGACCAATAGCAATTACCAATGCCTCGGGCGGGGACCTAACCGACTTTCAGGTTTCCTTTACTTTGGACACCACCGACAGTACTAGATTTCAGCCGGATTGTGATGATATAAGAATCACCGACTCAAGTGGTATTACCATTCTTCCTCATTGGATCGAAGAAAACAATCCCGGTTGTGGCAATGCCTCTACCAAAATTTGGACCAAAGTTCCCTCTATTCCCACTGCCGGCACAACCATCTATGTTTATTACGGCAATCCCATTGCTTCATCATCGCAAAACGGTACGAGTGTTTTTGAGTTTTTCGACGATTTTAGTGGCGATAGCCTAGACACACAAAAATGGACAAAAGTTAATGGCTCAACTCCGGTTCTTGCCTCCGGCACCTTGGCCATTACCGCCACCGCCGACCCGGGTAAATTAATTGCCTCTGCCGGCCCCAATGGCGACAACTACATTTTAAAAGCCAGATTTATGGTTACCGGCGGCTCTGCCGACGATGAAAGGTTGGGTCTAAGCGTAAAAACCAATACCTCAAGCGGAGCTGGCTACAATCTGGTTTTTAGGGGCTTTACCAACCTGTCAACGGTTCAGTTTTTACATGACGCAGTTGAGTGGGGCAGCGCAGACACTGTCAATTGGGCCAAAGACACATATTATACCGAAGAAATTTATCATGACGGAACAAATGTCAAAGGTCGTTTTAACGACGGTTCCTGGTACAGTTGGCCCAGAAGCGGAATATCCGGCTATTTGGCGATAAATTTTGCTAGTTTTAACGGTACAACTAGTATCTGGGATTATGCTGTTATTAGGAAAGCGGCTTCAACTGAACCCTCCTCCTCCGTCCAGGCAGAACAGGGTGTAACCAACACTGATATATTAACCGTCCACAATGATTTTTCTACTTCAGGCGCCGGTACCGTAACTGTCAATGTAGAGACAAACAACAGTGCCACCCTGGATATTAATGGGGATTTTACTCTGGCTTCCGGCGATACCTTTCTGGCCCCTCCCACTACGTCTATAGCCGGCGGCTATACCAACAATGGTACCTTTACCGCCAATTCTGGAAAAGTTACTTTTGACGGAACCGGAAGCAATACCCTATCTGGTTATATGAATGTCGGATCTGGCTCAACCTCTCCTTTCTATAAAGTGGTCTTTAGCGGCATCGGTGGCAGTTGGACCATTGCCGACCCCATAAAAATCGGAGCTACCAATGCTACCGATACCCTATTAATAAACGCCGGAGTTGTTACCTTGGGCAATGGAAACGGTGATGATATGGAGGTCGATGGAAAAATGAATATCGGTTCTACTGTCGGTCTGGCAATTTTTCAAACCATGGATGGTCTTGCCCAGGGCAGTGTCATCAATCTTGATATCAACAGCAATACCGCTCCGTTTAATTGTACTAACTGTTTGGTTCAAGTAGGCACAGCCGACAACACCGCCCCCCAGGGGACTTTTGTCATCAATGAAAACACCAACCTTCGATTAAATTCTTTCTCCAGCATTCAGTCGGGTCTGGATATTTATGCCTCGGGGAAAATAACTATTCGGGGTCTTCAGTCAGACACCGGCGCTGATAGCGGCACCGACACTACTTCCGCCGCCACCAGAGAAAGCAAAGTGTGTGTTGTCAAACCCGGCTGGGAAAACGACAGCCACAATAATAAAAACCTAAGAATCACCTCCGGCCTTGCCTTTGGGAAAATATACACTATCTCGGACACTATTACCAACGATTCCGATTGTGCCTCCGATACTGATGAGTCGCTGACTATCAACGATACTTCCGTTCCCTCCGGGGCTAGCACTGCCGTCGTAAGCTCAATCACCACCGTCTTATCGCAAAGATGGGTTTGTTCCAATGCCACCACATATATTTCCGCGGATAATAAAGAGATAGGCAGATATCTACACGATCTGTCGGGTGTCACCGGTTATTACAAGATTGTCGACTCCACCAATAATGATGCTACCAACTGTTCGGGTAATGATAGGTTCAGGATTATGGCTGATCCTGCTGCTGAATTTGCCAGTCTGCAAACCAGTGATACTTTTAAAATTGTCGATGGTATTAGGTCCGATGACACCTTTGAAATAATTGATTATGCCTCTATTACGGCCCAAAATGGTGTCGCCTGTAACTCATCGTTCAACGGCTATATCCTGGGAAGAAACCGTTCAGAAGTAGATATCCAATATTCAGATATTTGCAATATGGGAGCTTCCGATGAATATAAAACCGGAATCATGCTTGGCTACTCTTCGGCGGGCACCGACGGCTCTCTGCAAAACGAAGGGTTTGCAATTTCCAAGTCAAGGATAAGAAATGGTCACAATGGAATTGTTTTTTATTATGCGGACAATAATTCCGGAGCCAAAGGTATCTCCGACAATTATATTTCAGGACATGCATCTTTCGGAATTGACTTTTACTACGGTGCCGACAACAATAGTGTTACTTCAAACACTGTTTGTGGCAATTTTCAAAACATTTATTTTAGGAATAATTCAAATAACAACACCGTATCTTCTAATATTATTTGTGAAGCCACCACCTTTGCCGGAATTGTTTTATATGATTCGCTAAGCGGTAATATCGTCTCTTCAAATACTATTTACAACAACGCCCAACATGGTATCTATACTGGCACTAACGCCATAGACAACACCTTTTCATCAAACACCGTCTTCGGCAACCAATTAAGTGGAATTACTCTTGACAGTGCCCACATGACCAAAGTATCGGGCAACACGGTAAACAACTCTCAATATCATGGGATATATATAATCGGAGGGTCAAAGGGCAATATCATTTCGTCAAACAACGTTTTTGGTCAAGACGCTGGTATTTATCTTTATAATTCTGCCAACAACAATCTTTTGTACACCAATAATTCATACAACAATGCCTACGGTTTACAATCGGGTTCTAACTCGACAAACAATGTATTTTTCGGAAATGATTATTACTCTAATACTAGCTATGGTAGCTATAATAATGACGGTTTTAGTAATAATGTTTTCTATAATGATTCGTTTTATGGCAATATATTCGGCTGGATTGACAATGGTGCCTCAAATTTAAATAACATCCTTATAAACAATAGTTTCGGAGTCGGAACAGAAAATGGTTTCTACGATATCTATCAAATAGGATCTGCTCCCCATTCTACGCATTTATATAGCTCGACTGTTAATTCCACCGTTGAGGCCGACGGAATTATCTACCCCGGCTCATCAATTATCTCCCGCTCTCACGATGGAGTAGCCGGTGCTACCAAAATCTGGGGAGAATATTCCACTTCATCAAATAACTCCGAAACGCCACAGGATGAAGGGTTAGAAAGATATAATTATGCCGATTCCTCCTGGCCCGACTCAATTACCGACCCGGGGTTTTCCGGTATCGGAACCTCAGACACCGATCTAAATCTTGGCTTCGCCGGAGGTACCTTAGGCGGGGGGACTTCAGCCGCCTTTGTCTACCGGGTTTACTGCACTGTCACCAACTGTGTCACCTCCCCCAACTCGTGGGGGGTTGAAAGAGATGGGATAGGTTTGGGTACCTCCGCCTCTAGCGGCGTTGGCTATACCGACCCTGGCACCAATATCTCGTTTAAAATCGATGATTCCGGAACAGATTTTGCCCTGGGTGATACCTACACCTTTGTTGCCTTCAGGGGTAGTACTGACACCAATACTCAAAAAACTATAACAATGGCCCAGGATGGGGATTTAATAAATGTTGGTGCCGGTACTACTCTCCGGGCAATCGGGGTCGGCGGTAGCCACACCTTGATCACCCGTGGTGGATCGGGCGGCTACCACATTAATGTCGCCGGAACCCTTGATGCTAGCTACTATACTTTAAGTTATTTAGGAGGAACCGACGGAAATTTAGGGCTTGATTTACAAAGTGGTTCTCTGATTACTAATTTAGCCAACGGTGTCTTTGATAATTTCCAAGATGTCGGATCATCGGACACTTATATTAGAGTTCACAGTGATCTGATTGGGGTAGGAAGTCCGACCAAGACTTTTAGTGATTTAACCTTTACTCAAAACGGTTCCGGTGCTCCGGAATTTACCGTCACCGAATCCGGAGGCAGCTCCCCGGCCGACGATCGTTACTGGCAGTTTGAAAATTCTGTCTGTAGTTCTTGGGCTTCCTGTGAAGATTCCGACCTCGAACAAAACACCAACAGCGGTGGTAGCATCCGTTGGGATGCCATTATTCCTACCAGCCCTATTCTTGATCAGCTTATGCGCCACGGCCAGTGGTTTTTTGGCGGTCTCAAACAGCCGTTTACTTTTTAAACTTGTGACCCAACCAAGAATAGTCTAATATTTGAATGATGAATAAAATTGTTCCTCTGGTAGCAAAAATAATCGGAATATTGGTATTTATCGGATCAATCGTCGGTATGGTCTATTTTTACAACAAGTCAAAAAATGTAGAAATCCAAAACCCCGGAGAAATCGAGGAAATGGTGAAAACCCTCTCCGTATTTATGGAACTTCCCGATGAGATCCCGACTCTCGCCACCGTTACCGATACCACAAAATTAGAAAGTGAAACATTTTTCAAAAATGCCCAAAACGGGGACAAAGTATTGATTTTCCCTAACTCTACAAAAGCAATTCTTTATCGCCCTTCTACCAAAAAAGTTATTGAAGTCTCAAGCGTTATGGTTTCCGGCAGTCAGCCTGCGGCACCTCAACCGACCATTAGCCCCACTTCGCTTACCAGTTCCTCAAACCTTACCATTGCCCTGTACAATGGTACCGAGGAAGCCGGATTGGCAAAAAGTCTGGACAAAGATATTTTTAGTAAAACTCAAAATTACAAGGTAACAATTATTGCTGATGCCCAAAAAAACAGTTACGAGGATACCCTGGTCATCGACATCAGCGGTAAAAATCAGGAAATCGCCCAAGCTCTTGCCCAAAGTCTTTCCGCTGTTTTAGGCCCTCTCCCCTTAGGCGAACAAAAACCAGATACCGATATTTTGATAATTATCGGGAAAAATCACCCCTAATCTTGTCTACATGAAAATCCACAAAATTAGCCGTCTTGTTTCAATCAGCGGAATAATCATATTAGCGGTAGCTTTATTTATTTTTGTCATTTCAAAGCCCTCTATCGGGAAAATCAACCCACCTCAAACCGACCACACGACCGAACTGCTTCCCACCGAAAAGTGGTATACCGACGACAATATCAATTTTACCTATGGTGCCAAATATGAATTAAGAGCCGTAAAAGCCGGCTCCGGCAATCAGCCAGAGGTTATCAACTTACTTGGTACAAAAGGGGACTCATCCATGTGGACTATTACCATCAAAAAAATTGATTATACCGATTTATCCGAAGTCTCCGGAGTCCAGCTTCGTAGAATTAAATCCGAGGATTATCTTGAAAAAAATCTGGAAATCGATCAAACTAGCGGATTATTTTTTAAAAAGATAAGCAGTAGTGAATTTACCGCCCTGGCCATAAAAAACGGCAAACTTATCACCATGGCTCTTACGGTAAACTCCAATGATACCGGAAAAGAGGCGGAGTTTCTGAGTTTTATTAAAACTCTGAGAATCAATTAAAACGATTTTGCAAAAAAACGCATAAATGATTACCTATCAGGTTGTCCAGGGTATCGATGTTTGCCACAAGTTATGGCAAAAATATTCCTCGAACCTTCATCTGAGCCAACTTTGGAATTACCGCCTTTGTTTTCACCGGGGATACCAGAGTCAACCCCACTTTATAGTTGCCTATGAGGATTCAATTCCTCTCGGCTTTATCCCCCTAGAATTTTATCCCGAAAATGATGTTTACCAACTTTTCGGTGGTGGTGACTGGAATGAAAAGCTAGATTTGTATATGGGCCAAAAAATTTCCGACAAAGATTTATCCCAAATGGTGAAATTAATTCCTCAAAACCATAAAGTTATTTTTCTCTCGCCGGACTCTAAATTTATCAAACCTTTTGAACCCACTTACTACATCAGCCTCAAAGACTTTCCCACCCCCGAATCTCTATTAGCCAACATGGACAAAAAACATCGCAAAAATCTCCGTCTCGAGTTTAACAAAATCGACCAAAACAAAGTTGATCTAAAATTCGGCGATACCGATATTATCGACAGTATCGTCAAGTTTAACCAGGAAAGATTCGGCCAAGAATCATCCTTCGGTAGCCCCGGTTTTGATACCACTTTCAAGCTTCTTCTCTCCGAAGCATCACTCATTGACATTATCAAAACTATTTCTATTTATATAAACGGTCATCTTGAGGCTGCTGCTGTTTGCGCCAATTATCATCAAACATTTACCTATCTCCAGGGTGGTAGTAATCCGCACATAAACAACCTCGGGAAATATCTTAATTATCAGGTTATAAAAATGGGGTACGACCAAAAACCAACCATTATTGATCTTTTATCCGATGATTGTGGTTGGAAAACTCATTGGCGCTCCGCGGTTGGCATGACCTATCAGCTTGACTTGTCAAAATTGTAAATATTTTACTTTCCGGCATTAATGTTAATATTATTTAATGCCTGTGTTTATTAGCTTTTTGATATTCATTGCCTCTCTTCTAGGCCTCTGGCTCTCCTCCGAAATAATTCTTAGCTCTGTTGGTCGCCTTTCAACCAGGCTCAGACTTCCCCCATTTGTTGTCTCTTTTTTTATCCTCGGTTTTCTTAGCTCATTACCCGAATTGAGCATTGGTGTCAATTCAATCATTAACAAGACGCCCGATATTTTTGTCGGTAACTTATCCGGTGCCTCTATCGTCCTTTTTTTGTTTATCATCCCGCTTTTGGCGATTTTGGGTGATGGGATTATCCTTTCTCGCCAGTTACCCAAGAACAAATTAATTCTCTCCATCCTGGCGATAATCTCCCCGTTTCTTTTGATCCTTGACGGATTCCTAAGTTATTTTGATGCCTTTGCTTTGGTGGCTGCCTATTTCCTTCTTATCTCCTCCATCAAGCACAAAAGGCGTCTTTTCAGAAAAATAATTACCAAAAAAATAAAAAATGTCAGCTTTAACCCAATTGCTGAATTAATTAAGGTTCTTATCGGTGCTGTTCTGATTTATATTTTCAGCAAAGTCTTGGTCGACCAAACAGTCTTTTTTGCCCGGCTGTTCCATGCCCCGGTCCTTATTATCAGCTTTTTACTTTTATCACTCGGCACCAATTTACCCGAGCTGGTTATCGCCATCAATGCCGTAATTAGCCACCAAAAGGAGGTTGCCTTTGGCAACTACGTCGGTTCCGCCGCTGTAAATACCCTTCTCTTTGGTATTCTGACCTTTGCAAACGGGGAATTTACAGTTACCGGCAACGGTTTCTTGGTTAACTTAATTGTTTTTTCCTTTGGCCTTTTATTGTTTTATCGTTTTTCTACTACCAAAAATGATATTTGCCGCAAAGAAGGTTGGATTCTTCTGTCTCTTTATTTGTTTCTGGCACTAATAAAAATTGTGGAAATATAAACATACAAGATGACAGATCCTCAAAATATCAATCATTCGGTCAAAATTCAGCCTGGATCTGTAGTCAGCAGAGAAATTATAAATAAATCCTTCGGCACTGTTACCGTTTTTGCTTTCGACAAAAACCAAGGCCTGAGCGAACACACCGCCCCATTTGACGCTCTCATTATTGCAACTGAAGGTGCTTGTGAAATTATAGTTTCCGGTGCAAGTCACACTGTCAAGGCCGGTGAGATGTTTTTATTGCCCGCAAACGCCCCACACTCTCTAAAAGCGATCAAAGCTTTTAAAATGATCTTGATAATGATTAAATCAGTATAGTTACGCCCCTATCAAAAAATAAATAAAATAATAAACTATGAACAAAAAATTTTTATTTCCTCTCGTTTTTTCTTTAGCCATAATCTTGGGCGGGTGTTTCCCAAAACCCCAAAATCCCTCGCCTGTTATAGACAATCCCCCCACTGTCGAACCATCAGAAGTTCCGATAGTTGGCGGCGACGCAGACGAGCATGGTTGCATTGGCTCCGCCGGTTATTCCTGGTGCGAAGACAAGGGTAAATGCATTCGAATTTGGGAAGAAGACTGCGGCTCTGCCTCTGCCATAAAAACTGCCATCGCCAAAAAAGACAACATCACCACAGATTTTACCGTCACCATTAAACACGAAAATACCAAATATGCTTCGGGTGGTATTTCTTTTGACGGTAGCGGTGGGGGGATGTTTTTGGCAGCAAAAATAGGGGATGAGTGGCAGATCATCTACTCCGGCAATGGCAGCATCGACTGCGTCGCTATCAAAAACAATTACGATTTTACCCCCGAGATGTTGCAGGGTTTTTGTGACTGAAACGGGATAGAGTTATAATTCTCTTATGCTCAAAGGATTTAAACAGTTTATTTTAAAAGGCAATGTTGTCGACTTAGCTGTCGGTATTATCATGGGGACTGCTTTTGGTTCTGTGGTTAGCTCTCTGGTCAAAGGTGTTATCACTCCTTTAATCGGTGCCTTCGGCGGCCAACCCAACTTGTCTTTTATCTCGTTTACTATCAACAATAGTAAATTTTTATTTGGAGATTTTCTAAACGCCCTGATCTCTTTCTTGATCAACGCCTTGGTCCTGTATTTTTTTGTCGTTCTTCCTGTCAACAAGCTAAGTGTCCTTACCAAAAAAGAAAAGTCACTTGATCCCACCAACAAAACTTGTCCCGAATGTTTAAGCAATATCCCAATCAAAGCCAAACGTTGTGCTTTTTGTACATCACTCCAGCCCAAAAATTAACCCTCTAAAAAATTCCACATCGCGATTTAGCGCCTCTGCCCAGTGACCGGCAATATTATGGTTATCCCTCTGGTAAGAATACAAAGTTGATTTTTTCCCGCTTCTAATCAGAGCATCGTTTAGTTGTTTTCCCCAACCAAATGGTACCGATTCGTCGGTTATGCTATGGTGAATAATAACCGGAGCTGTGATCATATTTATATTGTCAAGTGACGATAGCTGCTTTCCATATTTTGTCGTAAGCTCTCTGGCAGAGATTATGTTCAAATCACTGTCGGCATTATGATTTTTCCCAAAATAGCTCAGGCTTAGGGGATATGACGTTACCGCCGGAGCCCACAGTGATACCCCCCTTATTCTTGCCGAAACTTCGGCCACCTGCAGGACCACATCCCCGCCCAACGAATGTCCGTAAAGAAATATGAAGTTAGAATTGGCCTCGGGTATCGACTTTACCGCCTCCACTAAATTTAATACATCAACCGCATATTGATTTCTTGCTACAAGCTGAGTTGGCACCCCCTCCGATTTATCATGACCCCTATAGTCGGGTTTCAGCACCAAAAAACCACTGTTGGCGAAATACGCTGAAGTGTTTTTATAAGAATCTATTGTCGAAAATTGTCTGGGATTTATATATCCATGGTTTACGATTACCACCGGCCACCCGCCCGCGGGGGCTATTCCTTTTGGTATATGCATCAAGCAGTATTGTTTTTGTTCTTCCGACAAATAGGAAACAGTGTATGACCGAAAACCGGTCTGTCCTGTTATTTCTTTTTCAATTTTGATTTTGCCGTCAGTATTAACTTTATCCATAAGTTTTTCTATCGCATATGAATGCCAATCGGGGTTGTCCGGGACAACGTCCGGAGTATCTCGTATCTGCCGCCAAACCATTACCCCGCCTATCAGCAAAAATAATATCACTACCACTCTTCTCATTTTTTCATTATAAAACTTTCTCAGTTAAACTGGGTTACAATACACTTATGAACATAACAAGCCAAAAAGGAATTATCCTCTGGCCGTTGATATTAGGTACAGCCGTCTTACTTGGTGCTGTCATACTGGTTCACAGCATTACAGAAACTCAAAAGTCCAAACTCGAAAGTGCTTCCACCACCCCTGTCACCCAAAACGCCTCAACATCTTCTGCCACTCCAGCGGTATCCGGGTCTCAAACAAAAGGTATAATCAGTGGCTCCCTTATTTATCCGAGTGAACAAATCCCCCAAGATTTGGGAGTTTGCGCCCAGAGAATCGATAGCCCCGAACTGGTGGTATGCACCAATCAAACTAAAGATAGTAAATTTCAATATGGTGTCGGCTACGAACTTTCTCTTGATCCGGGAAACTACTATGTCTATTCATTTCTGGCCAACGCCAAAGCCTATTACACCGAGTATGTTTTGTGCGGTCTAAAAGCCGAATGCAAAAGTCACACAAAAATTCCGGTCGTTGTTACCGCCGGCAGTCACCAGGACAATGTTCTGCCTCACGACTGGTACGATATCGGACCCACCGAAACCTCCACGCCCTCAAATACTCCCACCCCGAATCCAACCACCGTCTCCACCGTCAAGCCGACATTAAAAATTGTTCCCGTTGTTTCAATTAAGTTAGAAAAAGAAATGATAAATATCCTGCCCACTGCCACCCCCACTCCGATTCCAACTGTAATAATAAAACCCATCGAAAAACCCAAGTTTGAATTGAGTTGGTAGAAAAACAGGTTTATCTAGCAACGTTTTCCCGATTTATCGGGATTACGTTGCAGGCCCGTATGGAGTCGAACCATAAATAAGGTTTTGGAGACCTCTGTGATACCATTTCACTACGAGCCTAGGTTCTAGAATCTTATTTTACCGCAAAAAGCTACATAAATCCGCTCTAAACCACCATTTTGCCTTTTTTGTTATAATCGGCCCATGCAAGAGCAAATGGGCTATCTTCTTTCCCGGGTAGGGGAACTCCCTCCTGCGCAAAATCAAATTATCGAAAGACATATCCGATTCTGCCCGAAGCAAGGTACCCAGGTGTTCGGCCGAAGTATCCATGATCCCCGGCAAGACGAAGCGGGTTTAAATATTATTGAGGCCGAATTGATAACTTTTACTGCAGCCTCTCAATCGGGTGCTCTCAACACCTTCTGGGATTTAAGGGGGCAACCTTCAGAAGGATTACGTGTCGATACTGACGTGGCTAGTGGTTTAGGCTTAGCTCTAAATCTAATTGAAGTCTCTAATCAAGTCAGACCCCCGTCTACGCCACAAATTGCCCATGAAATTATCCAAGAAATCCTTAGCGATCCTGCACAAAAACCCACCATGAATAGGGTCCATATCCTTATGGATGCAATACGAATAGCGCGCTCAGTGGTTATTAATTGGGATGATGATATGACCGGAGAAACTCAGGATTGGCAAAGAATCCGCTTAGGTTTAGCCCTGGCATGTTCTGCCAATTATCCCAATTTTCAAATTAGACTTTGCCATGTCGGGAGAGAGGGATTCGAAAACGGGACAGACTAGTCAAAGCCCCCCGTCGTCTTTCTCTGTGATAAAATTCACTTGTACCAGATATTAGTTAAAAATCTAACAATGGCAAAACCATTTTTTTGTTTTGTTAAATTTCTGTCTTTCTTGGTATTTTTTCTTTTCGCTACCGGCCCGATTATTGCCGTTACCTCTACCCCGCGCCCCACCTCTACCCCAAAAAATACCCCCACTCCCAAAAACACTTCGACTCCTCGCCCGACTTCAACCCCCAAAAACACTCCTACGCCCAAAAATACCGCCACCCCAAAACCGACTGCCACTCCAACTGCTGTTCCCTTTGTTAGTATAAGTGTCGCTCCCGCCGACCTCTCTTTTACCGGCAAAAATCTGAAAGGAGGTTCCAACACCACCCTAAAAGCCATTATTAGAAATTCAGGCAACAGTGTCGCCAAAAATATAAAAACGCAATTTTTTGTTAACGGAACCCAAGTCCATGAAAAAAACATATCGTCAATTAGCAAAAACGGTAAAACCACCGTCTCTTACACCTATAAAATTCCCCTCACCGTTTCATCCTCCCTGGTTTTCAAAGTTATTGCCGACGGTGACAAAACTGCCGAAATTACCATCCCTGTTATCGCTTCTAGCCATAATTTGACTTTAGAGTCCCTAAAAACTACCTCTTCCAATCCCAAACCCGGTCAAAAAATTACCTGGGTAATCAAAGTCAAAAATGTCGGCAATGTCAAAGCCGAAAACGTAAAAATTGCTCTCTTTGCCGATAAAGATTCTCAAAACCCCACCTCTACCCTCGTTATCCCCTCGATCAATTCCGGTGCTACTACCAGTAAAAATATCTCCTGGACTGTTCCACTCAATCTTAGCCCGGCAATAAATTATCCAATTCGTGCCGTTGTCGACCCGGACAACACTTTTTCCGAATCAAACGAAACAGATAACGCCCAAAATTATTCCTTATCTCTGTCCGTCCCCGACCTTTCTATCGAAAAGGGGCAGTATTACGCCGCCACCGGCATTCTCTATTCAAATACTTTTCAGCAAATTTGGGTCAAAATTAAAAACGACGATGACACTGTTATTCCCAATGCCAAAGTTGCGATTTATTACTCCTTGGGTACACCAACCTCTGCCCGTACCAAGTTAACGGAAACCACTGTATTTCTGGGCAAAAAAACCACCGTTGAACAAATGTTTGATCGGGTAGCTCTGCCAAATACTATTCCGTTAGGAACACAGGTCCATTTTTTCATTGTTGTTGATCCCGATAAAACTATTCCCGAATCAAACGAAACCAATAACGAAATTACTATGCAGCGCACCATTACCGAGCGTCCTCCCCAAGCGCAGTTTCCATATCTTTACCTTTATGTCTACGACGAAAACAGTACCCCCAAAAGTGGTGTTACTGTTAAATTAACCGACGTTAACCAACCCTCAAATATAAAAACAAAAACTACCGGTAGTGATATTCTCACCAGAAATGCCACCGGTGCCGTTGTTTTCGACGCTTTGCCTAGCACCGGCAAATACACCATCGACATCAGTGCCCAGGGCTACCGCTCTCAAACCAAAACTCACGATTTCAATCGCGACATCGCCGAAACCCATGAACTTACCTTTGATTTGGATAAAAAAGCTGCTCTTACCGGCACCGTTAAAAATCAATCCGGAACTCCGATCAAAGACGTCCGGGTCGTAATTGACGGTTTAAATCTGGAAGCCTTAACCGATTCGCAGGGGAAATACGGCTTCATGTTAAACGGTGGCTCGTATTCTGTTCGCTTTGTTAAAAAAGCTTATACCCGTATTGTCGAAAATAACCTAAACATTGCCGCCCTTTCCACAGTTACTCTTGACAAAACCATGTCCACCGCCACCACTGCCTATGTTTCTGGCTTGGTTACCGATGATGAGGGTAATGGTATGGGCAATGTCGACATCTATGTCAACAACACCATGATTGCGGTCACAGCCAACGACGGTCATTTTACCTTCAACAGTATGTCGCCGGGTTCGAAGGCATTTAAATTCAAGAAACCCGGATATGTCGATACCGAATTTACCGAAGCTATCGAAGCTGGCGAAGAATATAATCTGAATTTTTCCATGTACAAGCCTAGCACCGATACTCATGTCGAGCGGGGGACAGAAATCGTCTCCTGGCATCAGCATGAAGGCACTCCTGGTACCTTTTGGACGACCGAATACAACGTTGATGTTTGGTGGGGTCTGGGCCGGACCAAAATGGCTCTCGATTTTACTAAGAGTGGAGACAGCGCCAGGTTAACCAAATTAGTCATCAATAATCATGGTAAACAGTGGGAGTGTAATCAGGTCGAAGGTTCGGGCGATATAGAAACGTCAGCCATTGATATCCCCATTACCATTTCTGCCGGTAGTTGTAGCAATAAACTCACTCAAATGGATGTCTACAAAGTTGCTATCGAATCCGATGGCCAGGAAATTTGGAGTGACAACAGCTTCTGGACTTCCGCCACCGACCCCGTCAACACCGGCACCAAAGTTTTTACCTTCAACAATCTTTCGGTCAATTGGAACGGTAATTTCAAAGTCAAAATGTGGCTTCGGGTTCAGAAAAAAGCTGTCATTGGCACTGATGGAGATGGTGCGGGCGCTCTCTATGGCTATCACTTAGACAAAAAATTAGTCACCTGGCATCCGCAAAAACCACCGACCACCGTTATCAGCACCAGCTGGGGGCAGTTTGGCAGTTATCTTCTGGGGATTCTCGACAATCCCGTTACCGCTGTCACCGATTTTACCGATTTGTTTACGGTCGAACAATACAATACCTATACCATGACCGAAGTTCTGCCCGCCGACTTTCCCGGCGCTCCTCCGCAAAACTAGTTAACTTAGGCAATTACGTTTTGTTTATAATCTTTACATGGAGTTGCCGGCATTTATTAAAAAAAATGCGTTTATATGTTTAGTGTTTTTGTCGGTTTCCTTTTCATATTTTCAAGTCGTTTTATCAAAAAATACGCCACTTCTCTATCAGAATGAAGTAGACCTGATAGAGCAGCAGCAAAGAATGAACGACTACCCTTCAATGTACTATCGACTGGCAAACATTATCGAAAAACGTCCGGAAAGTAGATTGTTTTTCAAATTACAAGACAATTTTTTTAGTATTTTTGATATAAAATCGCTACCGTTTTTAATAATTTTTTTGATATTAATAGGGTTTTTTGATTTAGTTCAAAAAGGTTATTTAAAATATTTTTTACCTCTTTTTATAATTCCCGTGCTCACTCTGACTTTTGTTGGGTCAAACGCCACCGTTGGTAACTTTTGTCTTTATCCGGTTTTATTTATTTTTGCCATCAATGGATTTTTATCGATTGCTAAAAAATAATCTGTTGTTGATATTTATTCTTACACTCGGACTGTTCCTTTACTGTTATCAATTGGGAACAATTCCCTCCGGAGTATTTATGGATGAAGCTCTAGTCGGATATGACGCCTTTTCTATTCTTAATACTCTCAAAGATCACCAGGGGCAAACTCTGCCAATTTATTTCAAATTCTTTAATTCCTACACTCCGGGCCTATTTGTCTATGTTGAAACGATTTTTGTCAAACTGTTCGGACTAAACCCCCAGGCCATCAGGTTGCCTTCAGCAATTTCCTTACTGTCAGTTGCCACTGGATTATATTGGTTCCTTAAGAAATATAAGATTTTAAAGTTAAAACAAGCCGAATTATTAGCACTATTTCTTTTTATCATTACTCCTTGGGCGGTTTTTAATGCCAGATTAGGTTATGAGGTAACCTTTGCCTTCGCTCTATTGTCACTGGGGATATTATTTTACGAAAAACCTATGTTATCTTTTTTTCTAATTTCTCTGTCCACCTATGCCGGCCACACCCAAAGATACTTAGCTCCATTAGTTCTCTTAATTATTTATTTTATTTTTTACTTTAAAAAACACCCGTTCAAAAAAATATTTTTACCACTAGTCTTGGCTGCCATAATTCAAATACCAAATATTATAATGATGTTCACTCCGGCATTTTGGATAAAAAACACCATTTTTACAAGTTCATTTATCGAGCAGTACTTTTCATACTTTTCTCCCCAAAATTTATTTAATAAACAGGACAATGATCCGCAAAGATCAATCCCGGGTCTGGCAATATTTTATTCATGGATGTTTTTCCCCTGGCTAGCAGGTATTTATGAGCTTTATATAAAGAGAAAAGTTCCCCTCTATTTTTACCTGATTTGTTTAATCATAATAATACCCCTCCCCGCAGCTCTGGCAAACGCTGATTACTCAACTCAGCGGGCATTGCCATTATTATTACCATACTCCATCGTAATAGCCATCGGTGTCGATAAAATATTACAAAATCTACAGCCCTCATCAGGAGTAGTTATTTCATTATGTGTTATTGCCTTCTCTTTGATTTTATTGTGGCGCTCATATTTTATTTTGTTTCCTCGGCAGCGGGCCACCGCCTGGAATTATGGTTATGACCAAATAGCAAAATTAATTAAAAATAACCCACAAAAACACTTTATTATCGATAATAGCCGAAATGTACCAGGTATTTTAATATTATTTTGGCTAAAATATCCGCCGTCGTTACTCCAACAGGAAAACCCAGCCCGGGGCGACTACTATTGGAAAGCCAGTAGTACAAGTAATACCAACTTTGCTAATGTCGAAGTCCGGCCGATTGATTGGAAAGTAGATTCCTGCAGGCATCAAGTTCTGGTCGGGGATGGGCTAGCAATGTCAAGTAACCAAATCTCTGAGCATTTTTTAAGTGAGTCTTTGTTAATCAAGGATAACCGTCATCAAATTATCCTCCAGGCCTACGATACAAATCCTGCCCTAAAGTGCGCCGCGCAAAGGTAATATCCCCGTGCGCTATAATATCCACATGACCGATGAGGAAGTTGTGGCTTTGGTCTGTAGCGGAGACAAAGACAAATTTGCCGTAATTATCCAAAGATACCAAGACAAGCTCTTCCGGTATATCAAAAGGCTTACCGACCGGTCAACCGCCGATATCGAAGACATTCTCTCCGACGTTTTTATATCAGCTTATACAAATCTTCTTGGCTTTGATCCCGACAAAAAGTTTGGCAGCTGGATTTATCGGATTGCCCACAACAAAGTAATTGATTATTTCAAATCTCAAAAGTCCACCTATTCTTTAAGTGAGGACTCAGAGGAGCTAGTCTGGAACGGGGAACAATTATTGGAAGACCTGGAAATCGAAAAAGAAAATAAAAAAATTATCAAAGCCGCGGTTTTGGAATTAGAGCTAAAATACAAAGAGGTAATTCTTTTATTTTATTTTGAAGGAAAAAGTTATCAGGAAATATCAGACATTTTACATCAAAATCCAAACCAAGTCGGTGTATTAATTCATCGTGCCAGGCAAAAACTAAAACAAAAATTAGGAAAAATTTATGAAAAAAAATCTAGGTAAAAAAATAATGGCCCAAATCGCCACCCAAGATGTCAGGATGAAACCAAGGTGGTGGTTTGTCGCCATCAAAGATGGTCAGGTACTATTACTAATTTCAGTTTTTGTCATCAGTGCTCTTTTAGTTACCGCCTGTATATATTTTATAGAACTAACCAACCCGCGCTCACTAATCAGGATGGGTGATGTCGGCAGAGAAGTTTTGCTTGAGAATTTACCATATTCTCTTATTCTGGCAGCGTCAGTTACTATACTTTTTGGTATTTTCATATATCCCAAAATAGGGGACAATTACAAAAAACAAAAACTCCAGATCTACCTTTTTATAATTTCCATCATCACCATCCTCACCATAGTTCTCACCTCCCTTAGGCTCATGATTGAAAGTGGTTGGTTTTTGTATTAAAGTTGAGCCTCTATTTCCAAGAAATCAGCCTCGAGTGATCCGTCCTGAAATTGATTAAGTTCATCAATAAGTTTTTGATCCTCCGTCTCCTTTGTCGTGATCCCGGTTGTCGGAATTAAATCTGGAATTTCAGATTGTTCCGGTGTCTCTGTTAAAGTCGGAGTCTCTTGCTTATAGTCAACAGCTTTATCCACCACCTCAGCTTTGGCTGAACATCCCGCCAGCATTAGGGAGGAAACCAACGCCAAGGCAATCGTCGTCAATAGCTTTCTATGTCTCATAATTTAGTTATTATTTGGCTGGTGCACTCGCTATCAATTTCATTACTTCCATTAAAAACTGATGCATTGATCTTATACTAATCCTCACCTTGTTGGCCAGTCCCCGAACTTCCGGTAGCATCACTTTTGGTGTTTCTGATTTTGCAATATCACCTAGTTTTGTATTCAAAATTACCATGTCAGCTTTATATTGGGCGTCGCTAAATTGAGCCAATTTTGCCGATGCCAAGGTCATGTCATGGGTGGTTGATTTTTTTGTAATCCTTTCACTGATTTTTTCTTTAAGCTTCAAAATTATTTTATATCTTATATTTAATTCATCCTCAATTCGCTGAGTAATCATTTGGACCTGTTTTCTTTTCATTTCCGTCCATACTGTTTTTCTCTCCACGGCTATTGTACTTATGGCCTCTTTTCGATCCTCTTTAATGTTTTCTCTCAAATTCTTTCGTTCCTCTCTCGTCTCTTCTCTCAGGTCCTTCCTGTCCTCTCTTGCCTCTTCTTGTATCTTTTTTATCCACTCTTTTATTTCCTCAAATTTTCTGGTTGTTCCCGGAGTTACGAACACCCCATTTCTGGCTTCAACTTCAACACGGACATCATCATTTGCCATCACCGGTGTACTAAAGTTCAAAAGAATTAAAAAAGTCATTACCAGAAATATTTTTTTTGTTTTCATATTTTTATAATTTTTATTGTCTACTAAAGTATTACGATCAAAATTTGAATTTATTACAAAGATGATTCGATTTCACCTATTTACTTTACAATAAATAATTATATAAGTCCTAATATTGCCCTAGGATACATATATATCAGAACCCTTGCAAACTACAACAAAGGTAGTACAATCCTGTCACTTATGGTAAAACTAATAAATTACCGTCTTTATAAAAAGACGATGGCCTTCTTTTCATTGTTTTCCCTGTTCTTTCAGACCTTCCTCCCTTTCACATATTTTGACACAAAAGGCATTTTTGCCGTTGACCCGGAGCCAACACCGATTGTCCAACAATCTCCCACCCCGATTTCCCAAGAGCAATTTCAAGAACCCACTTCTGTTCCAACCGAACCGACTGCCGTTCCGACCGAAGTACTCTCACCAACTGCACAACCCACTGTCGAACCAACTCTCGAGCCAACCTCAGCACCCACCGTTACCCCAACTGAAATTGAAGCACCCACCGGTATCCCCGTCCCAACTCCGACCGTTGTTGTAATTGATGTTACTTCTTCCCCCATTCCTCCCGTTGTCGAGCCAACGACCGAAGTTACTGACCCCGTTGAAACTCCTACCATTACCGCGGTCGTTGAACAAGTATGTTTAACCGATCAGGTTGTTAGGGATAGCGTCGACTCCGATTGGAATCGAAACGATACCACCGGTATTTCCGAAACTACAGGTAAAGTACAGCTCGGTGTCCGCTATTTATTTCCACAAGAAAATAAAGTTTCTGTTTTATTCACCTGTCTTCCAAAAGATGAATCACTTCGTACAAGTTTGAAGATTCAACAAATAAAAGCATCCGATCTCAAGCTCCCCCAAGGTATTAACCCGGCCACTGAATATGCCTACGACATTACTACCGGCATGAATGATGGCGTTTTTAAATATGACATCACTCTCCCCAAAGCAGAGGGTCAGTCAACAGATATTTCCTACATTGAAAAGTCCCCCCAAGACGCCACGACCAACCCCATCAGTCTTTCCGAAGTTAAGCAGATTGAAAACAATGTTACGCAGCAGGGAAGCGAGTTAATCAAGGCCACCAATGTCGATCACTTTACGATAATTCTTGCCACCAAGGCTTCTGACTTTACCACCAACAAATCGACTTACGCTCAAGGAGAAACTGTATATGTCAAAGCCACCGTCAGTGGCGGTGATTCTAACAAGTATTATCGTCTGGCCATCCTTTCTCCTAGTGCCGTCAGAACATATATTACCGGCTGTCAAAACGTTTCTTCCTCTGTACAAGGAAGCCATGTTTTACCGGCCAATGCTTCAATCAGCACCAATTGGACAGCAGAACTCAGAAGGTTTGCAAATAGTGCTTGTAATAACAACCCATCAATCACCTCTCAAAAATTTTCTGTTGTCGTCGCTCCGTCGGTCTGCGGTAATGGTTTGACGGAATCCGGAGAAACTTGCGATGATGCCAATATACATGACAATGATGGTTGTTCTTCAACCTGTTCCGCCGAAAGCGGCTTTAATTGTAATGGAAGTCCGAGTGTTTGTACTACCACCTGTGGCGACGGAATAATTGCCGGCAGTGAACAATGTGAAGCTGGTCAATGTTGTAACCCTTTAACCTGTCATTATGTTTCTCCCTCCATCCAATGCCGGGCTCAAACCGGTATTTGTGATACCCCGGAATACTGTTCCGGTTCAAATGGTTTATGTCCCGCCGACTCCAACCTTTCCGAAGGTAATTCCTGCGGTGTTGGCATGCAGTGCCTCGTCGGCATTTGTTCAGAAGTTGATACCGACCAAGACGGCGAACCGGATGTTGGCGATTGTGCCCCTTTCGACCCCAACATCTTTCCCGACGCTACTGAAATCTGTGATGGTATCGACAACAACTGTGATTCCAAAATAGATGAGGGTGAAACTTTTGTATATTACAAAGATAACGATAATGATGGTTTTGGCGATTTTTCAACTACCATTGAATCCTGTTCTCCTCCGGTTGGTTATGTTGACAATAAACTTGATTGCAACGACACCAATTCCTCTATTAGTCCGATTGCCAGCGAAGTCGTTGGAGACGGAATTGATCAAAATTGTGACGGTGAGGAGCTTTGTTTTACCGATACCGACAATGACGGTTACCGTACCGAAAATACTCTGCGAAGCTCTGATCTCGACTGCAGCGACTCCACGGAGGCCTATCCTACGCAGCCGGCTCTTGATTGTCAGGATACCGAAAACCAAGTCTATCCGGGCGCCACAGAAATCCCCGATGATTCCATCGATCAGGATTGTAGTGGTTCTGATACTGTTACCTGTTATTACGACAGTGATCAGGATGGGCATGGTTCTACCAACGCCGTTATCTCCACCGATGGCAAGTGTCTCCCCGATAGATTTGAGTCTGCAAACGACCAGGATTGCGACGATGACGATGTCAAGATTTCTCCGGCTGCCCTAGAAATTTGTGACGGTATAGACAATAATTGCGACAGTATAATCGACGAAGGATGTGAAGTTTGTGGCAATAATATAGTCGAAGGTAACGAACAATGTGATGATGGTAATCTGAACAACTATGATTTTTGTAACAGTAGTTGTCAAAAAATTCCCGATGCCGATGGTGACGGTTTTGCCGGCAACGATTGCAATGATTCCGTCGCCTCCATTTATCCTGGAGCTACCGAAATAGTTGGTGATGGAACAGATCAAAATTGTGATGGCCAAGAGATGTGTTATGTCGACGTTGATAACGACGGTTACCGGACTAGTTCCCAAGTAAACAGTAGCGATTTCGATTGTAACGACTCTGGCGAAGCCTCATCATCCGATCCTTCGGGTGATTGTAACGATGCTAATTCCACTATTAATCCCGGTGCCGCCGAAATTTGTGATGGAAAAGATAATAATTGCAACGGTTCAACCGATGAAGGTAATCCGGGCGGAAACATTTCTTGCTCAACCGGTTTACCTGGGATTTGTAGTGCCGGAGCGACGCAATGCGTTGCCGGAGTTATTTCTTGTATTCAATCAAGCCAGCCCTCACCAGAAATTTGTGACGGAAAAGATAACGATTGTGATAACTCATTTGACGAAGATGTAAAAACAACTTTTTATCAGGATCTTGATGCTGACAGATACGGGAATTCATTAATAAATACTCAATCGTGTATTGCTCCGGTTGGATATGTCAGCGACCCCACCGATTGTAATGATCTAGATGCGGCAACCCATCCTGGTGCCATAGAAATATGTGACGGAATTGATAATGACTGTGATCAGCAAACAGACGAAGATTGCGGTTCTATTTGCGGAAATGCCATTATAGAAACCGGTGAAACTTGCGATGATGGCAACCTCCAAAATGGTGATGGGTGCAGTTCTACCTGCCAACCCGAATTGTGCAATCCCGGCTGTCCCTCCTCGTGGATTGGCGATCAGTATTGTGACGATTCGTGCAATGTAGAAGCCTGTAGTTTTGATGGCGGTGATTGCGGCGAAACACAATGCTCTGACGGTATTGATAATGATGGTGACGTATCCGTTGATTGCGCCGATTCTGATTGTTCCAATGATCCGATTTGCGCTACCCCGACAAATACTCCGACCCCAACCTCAACCCCGACTCCCGGTCAGTGTAATCCCGGGTGTTTCTCGGTTTGGATT